>NZ_JANSHG010000131.1:0-7042 GCF_047461555.1 Synechococcus sp. WC101 | reverse complement strand
AAGTAAGACTCTCCTTTGCCAAGGCAGGCCATGACCGGAGAACGACTGAGCTTGCGGACGAAGCTGGCCTATGGGGTGGGGGATCTGGGCACGGGCATGACGGCCAATATCCTCATCTTTTTCCTGCTGCCCTTTCTCACCAATACCGTCGGCATGGCGGCAGGCTTGGCCGGCAGCATCTACGCCATCACCCGCTTTTGGGATGCCGTCAACGATCCCATCATCGGCATCCTCAGCGACCGCACCCGCAGCCGTTGGGGCCGTCGCCGCCCCTGGCTGCTGTTTTCGGCCATCCCCTTTGGCCTGACTTTTGCAGCTCAGTGGTGGATCCCTTTTCCCGGTCAGATGGGCCCCCTTTTCGCCTACTACCTGGCGGTGTCCCTGCTGTTCAACACCTTTTATTCTGCCGCCAACATCCCCTACGCCTCCCTGACGGCGGAGCTAACCCAGGATTACGACGAGCGCACCCGGCTCAACCAATTTCGCTTTGCCTTCTCGGTGGGGGGCAGCATGGTTGCCGTGGTTACCTTTCCGCTGCTGTTTAACCTGCTGCCGGATCGGGCTGCCGGCCATCTGCTGGCGGGGGCTTGTTTTGGGGCCATCTCGGCTGTGCCCCTGCTGCTCTGCTTTTGGGGAGTACGAGAACGTTTTCAATCCCAACGGGATCCGCTGCCTCTGCTGCAGCAACTGCGGGTGGCCTTCAGCAATCGCCCCTACCTGTTTGTCAGCGGCATCTACCTGTGTTCTTGGCTGGCCTTTCAGTTCACAGCCACGATCATCCCCTATTTCATCGTCTTCTGGATGGGCCTGCCCGAGGTGTGGATTTCTCTGGTGGTGTTGGCGGTTCAGAGTGTTGCCGTGCTGACCCTGTTTGCCTGGACATGCCTGAGCGCTCGGCTGGGCAAGCGCGCCATGTACCTGATCGGGGCGGGGTTTTGGCTCATCTCGCAGGCGGGCCTATTTTTCCTGCAGGCCGGCCAGGAGCGGCTCATGATTGCACTAGCCCTGTTGGCAGGGATCGGGGTTTCCGCCACAGTGTATCTTGGCCCTTGGTCAATGCTGCCGGATGTCATCGACCTGGACGAGCTGCACACTGGGGAGCGGCGGGAAGGGATCTTCTATGCCTTGATGGTGTTCCTGCAAAAAGTAGGCCTGGGGCTGGGGCTGTTTTTCCTGGGGCAAGTTCTAGATTGGGCTGGCTTTATCCCTTCGGTAGCTGGAGAGCCTCTTCCTTCCCAGCCCGAATCAGCCTTGCTGGCCATCCGCCTCGCCATCGGCCCCCTGCCGGCAGTGGCTTTAATCGGTGGGATCCTGCTGGTGTGGCTGTACCCCATCACCCGGCAGCGCCACCGGCAGATCCTAAGGGAATTGGAGGCAAGACGAGCGGGAGCTGCTCCTGAGGGATCCCCTTAGACAGGGGGCCGCTTCCCGTCTGTCAGTTGAGGATGATGCGCAAGCCACTGCCGGAGGGCTGCACCGGCTCGGAGTTGGGCAGAATCCGCAGGCCGCTGCCGGAAGGCTGGATCACAGGGTTGTCAGTATTGACGAAGAAGGTGTTGGAGCGGCCATCCCGCTCGTAGACCACCACGTCGTTGGGGTTGAACTGGGAGCGGCAGATGATGGGAGAGTTGTCGGCAGCGGTGGCGGCGCTGCAGCGGTAGCCAGGGGCAGAGACCACTTGGCCCTCTGCATCGAGGGAAAAAGGAACTCCCCCAGGCGGGATCGGAGCCAAGAGCGGCTGGTCGGGGTTGAGGATGACCGAGCCACCGGTGCTGGGTTCGACCAGGATCCCGCGCCCGTCGATGACGATCCGCTGGGCTTGTGCAGGGACGACCGCCCCCAAGAGCAGAGCCAGGCTCAGGCTGAGTTGGAGGGGAATAGACAGCTTCATCGGATATCTCCTTTGGCCCAGGGCCATCCCACTTTTTGGGATCCATCGGCCATCCCCGATGGGATCCTGACTTGATCTTGGCCCAGGCAGAGGGAGCACCCCAGGGCGGAAGCCGTCACCTCGGTTGCCAGGATGGGCACTTTGGCCTCGGCTCGACTACCCCAGCCCCAAGCGGCCCAGCGCCAGCCCCACCACCAGCATGCCCAACACCAGAAAAGGCTGAGCGCTGGCCTGGTATTTGACGTCGTTGTTGAGGGGATCCCGCAGCAGGTACATGTCTTGGAAGGTGATCTGCGGGATAATCAGCAGCACCAAAATTGCGGCGTAGAGCTTTAGGCCAGCTCCCAGCAAAAACGAGGCCATGCCGAACTGAAACAGGTCGATCATCAGCGCCGCGATCCAGGCCGCCCCCATCGCCCCAAACATCACCGGCAAGGAGGCGAGGCCAAATTGTCTATCCCCCTCCATGCTTTTGAAATCGTTGACCACGGCGATCCCCAGGCCGGCCAAGCTGTAGATCAGGGTCAGAATGCAGATTGTCCAGTTCAGCTCGCCAAAGAGGGCATGTCCCGTCCACCAGGGCAGGGCGATGTAGCTGGCCCCCAGGGCGTAGTTCCCCAGCCAGCCGTTGCGCTTTAGTTTCAGGGGCGGCGCCGAGTAGATGTAGGCAATTAGGGCTCCCGCCAGGGCAATGCAGGTGATCACCGGAAAGTCGTGGCCGGTGTACCAATCCAAGGCATAGGCCAACGCCAGCCCCAGGATCAGCAGCACCCAGATTTGGATGACCACCCGCCGCAGGGAGATGGCCCCGGAAGGGATGGGGCGATAGGGCTCGTTGATGGCGTCGATGTCGCGGTCGTAGTATTCGTTCAGGGTCTGGGTGTAGCCCGTCATCAAGGGGCCGGCCAGGATCATGCCCACCAAGATGAGGGCCACGTTTTCCCAAGTCCAGGTGAAGTGGCCGGAGGAGGCCGCTCCCGGAATCAGGCCCCACACCAGCGGGATCCAGGTCACGGGCTTCATCAGTTGCAGGTGGACTTGCCAAACGGAGCGAGACTCCACCTCTGCCCCTTTCATGCCCAAGAGTTGGCGGACACGCCGGGCGGCGGATCCCTTGTCGGCTTCAGGAGCCGGGGCGGTTTCTGCGCCAGGACCCACAGCAGGGGCCATTTCGTCTGCCGTCGGCGCCCAAGATGGCTCTTGAGAGGTGCTTTCGCTCATGGTGGGGTGCGCAATCAAACTTCAACAACGGGGATACCCACCCCCATTCTGAGGCATCTTCCCACATTCCTCAAAACTTTCCTCTACACAATCTGCGCTGCCACGAATAGGGAGTGGTGCTGGGCCGGGATCCGCTCTTTCTCGGCTGCCGGGATCACCAGGGGGGGCTGTCGGGTATAGTTGACGGGATCCCGGAACCAAGGTCGGCTGTAAGTGTTGTAGAGGAGGGGCCGGGGAGCAGCAGAACGATTGGCCCGGCCCAGGTGAATTAAGCGGTAGTCGAACAGCAGGCAGGATCCCTTGGCCAGCGGCGGATCGACAAAGGGCATCTGCCGGGCCAGCTCGGTGTAGTGGGCCTCGAAAACAGCGTGGCTGCCAGGCCAGAGGCGGGTCATGCCGTTCTCTTCGTTGACCTCCACCAGCGGGATAAGCAAATTCAGGGCATAGCAGGGGACGATGGCATCTAGAATTGCGTCGCCGAAGAGGTGGGAGAGATCCCGGTGAACCTGTTGGTCGGCGGATCCCGGCAGAGAAACTACCACCCCCAGCCCGCTCAGGATCAGGCTTGATCCCAAGATTCGCTGCAAGATAGGCAGGATTAAGGGATGGGCATAGAGCAGGGGATCGTTAAAGGGCCCCTCCAGGCACACCGTCACCATCACTCGTCGATTGCCCACCAACAGGGCGTCGGGGTGGTTTTCGTGGGTGCAGTAGCGGCTGTAGGTGGTCAGAAAGCTACTGTGTAGCTTGTCGATGAGCGCCGTGGGGAAGATCTCCGGCAGCACCAGGTAGCCCTCGGTGGAAAACAGGTGAAACGCCTGCTCTACGGTCTCTGGATCCGGCTGCCGGCGCTCCCGCTCGGCATGGCTAAAGTGCACCTGGGCTAACACGAGCCTTTACTCCTTCTGCAAGCTGGCCACTGCCATGAGCATGCCCCGCGCTTTGTTCAGGCATTCTTGGTACTCCCGCTCCGGATCCGAGTCGGCCACGATGCCCGCCCCGGCTTGGATGCTCACCTGGTCCCCCTGAACCAGCAGGGTGCGGATGGTGATGGCGGTGTTCAGTTGGCCGGCAAAGTCGTAGTAGCCATAGGCGCCGGCGTAGGGGCCGCGGCGACACCCTTCCAGCTCGTGGATAATCTGCATGGCGCGGATCTTGGGAGCGCCAGTAACCGTGCCGGCAGGAAAGGTGGCCCGCAGCAGATCCCAGGCGCTGTAGCGGGGATCCAACTGCCCCACCACATTGCTGACGATGTGCATCACGTGGCTGTAGCGCTCGATCTGCATCAGGTCGTCCACCTGCACGGATCCCAGGCGGCAGACCCGCCCCAGGTCGTTGCGGGCCAAGTCCACCAGCATCACATGCTCTGCCCGCTCCTTGGGATCCGCCAACAGCTCCTGCTCCAACTGGCGGTCTTGGGCGGGGGTGGCGCCGCGGGGGCGGGTGCCGGCGATGGGACGCACGGTGGCGATGCGCTCTTCCCCTATCCGAGTGAGCTTGACCATCACTTCTGGGCTGGAGCCGACAAGGCAGAGATCGCCAAACTGGAAAAACGCCATGTAGGGGGAGGGGTTAATCAGCCGCAGGGAGCGGTAGAGCCGGAAAGGATCTCCAGCAAAAGGGGTGGCGAAGCGCTGCGAGAGCACCACCTGAAAGATCTCGCCAGCCCGGATGTAGGCTTTGGCCTGCTCCACCGCCTGGCAGTAGGCGGCGCGGCTGAGGGTGCTGGGGGGAATGGCATCGGGCAGTTGCGGCTTCCAGTCGAGGCTGAGGTGGGCAAGAGAAAGGGGGGCGCTGAGCTGTTGCACCAACTGTTCCACCCGCCGGCAGGCTTGGGCGTAGGCCTCCTCCGCCGGCTGCTGGCGTGTGTCGGCAAAGGCCACCACCCAGATCTTGCGCTTGACCTGGTCGAAGATCAGGATGCTGTCCACCTGCATGAGGATAGCGTCGGGGGGATCCCCCGGCTGCAGGGGGTGAATGGGCACCTTGGGCTCGATCCAGCGAATCAGCTCATAGCCCCAGTAGCCAAAGAGCCCGCCGATGCTGCTGGGCAACTCCGGCAGGTGCACCGGCTCATAGGGCTGCAGGCAGCGGGCCAAAACGGCAAAGGGATCCCCTTGGTGCTGCTCTCGATGCCCATCGCGGTGGATCTGCAAGGCCTGATCCCCGCGCACCTGCAAAACCCACAAAGGGTCGCAGCCGAGGAAGCTGTAGCGGGCCACCTGTTCCCCTCCCTCCACCGATTCCAGCAGAAAGTTGTAGGGCCGCCCGGCACAGACCCGGTACCAGGCAGAGACAGGCGTTTCCAAGTCCGCCACCCATTCTTGGTAGACCGGGATGAAATTGCCCTGTTGGCTGAGGGCGAGGAACTCCTTCAGAGAAGGGGAGATCATGGCCTGCACCTTCGCTTGCCCCTCTGACTTTACCTTAAGGGGGGAGCTCCAACAGCACCGCCACCGATTAAGCTGAGGGGGGCCTTTCTCTGAGCAACCTTGCCATGCACACCCCATCGCAGATCCTTCGCGAGCGCCTGCGCTTTCAAGGCCACAAGTACACCTTTGTCAGCCAGCGCTTGCGCTTTCCCAACGGCACCGAAGGGGAGCGGGAGTACCTCCTCCACCCCGGCGGCGTGGTGGCCGTGCCGGTCACTGCCGAAGGCAAGTTCGTCTGCATTCGCCAATATCGCTTTGCCGTCGCCGCCTACCTCTACGAGTTTCCCGCCGGTACCGTCGAGCCAGGGGAACATCCTGATGAAACCATTCGCCGCGAGCTGGAAGAAGAAACCGGCCTGCGCGCCCACCGCTGGGATCCCCTCGGCCAATTTTATCTGTGCCCCGGCTATTCCAGCGAGATCATGTACGCCTACCTGGCGCGGGATCTGGAAGTGCTGGATGCTCCACCGGCCAAGGATGAAGATGAAGACATTGCGGTGGTGGAGCTTTCGCCTGCCGAACTGACAGAAATGGCCCGTTTTGGCCTGGATTTCGACAGCAAATCCATCACCTGCTTTTGGCGGGCCCAGTTGTTTTTGGCAGCGGAAAATGCGGCCTTTGCGAGCAGGAACAAGCCCTAGGCATGGCCATCCTGCGCCTTGCCCAGCCCCCCTCTCCCCCTGGGAGAAGGGAGCGGGGGATCCCTGCCGCCAACAGGCTTAACCTCTACAGCAAAGTGGCGGCATAGTGGGCAGCCCCTATCAAGCCCACCTGGGCGTTCACCACCACCTGCACTGACAGTTGCTCCAGCAGAGTGCGCATCCGTCCCTTATCCAAAAAGGAGGGCAAAAACTCTCCCTCCCGCAACAGGCGCAGGAGCTTGGGCGCGATCCCGCCGGCGATGAACAGGCCCCCACGGGGCAGCAGGTGCAGGGCAAAATTGCCGACAGCGGCCCCATACAAGCTGGTAAACAGCCGCAAACACTCCACCGCCAAGGGATCCCGTCCCTCCAGGGCGGCATTGGCAATTTGGGCGGCTGGGTCGACGGGGCTGGCTCCCCTTTCCCAGGCGGCAATTTGGGCCAGCAACTGCTCCTCTCCCTGGCCCCAGCGGCTATCCCGCAGAAATTGATAGATGGCCACGATCCCCTGCCCCGAGACCACCCGCTCGGTGGAGACGCGCCCATGTCGTTGTTGCAGATACCGCAGCAGCTCCCATTCCAAAGGGGTCCGTGGAGAAAAATCCACATGCCCCCCCTCGCTGGCATGAACCTGGTAGCCGCCTTCTCCCCAGGTGAGGTAGGCCTGCCCCAGCCCTGTGCCCGCCCCGATGACGCCGATGGGCGCCTGGGGCTGCCGCTCTCCTGTCTGCAGCGTTTCCAGATCCTGATCTCGCAGGGCCAGCACCCCATAGCCTACGGCGCTGAAGTCGTTGATCAACGCTAGGCGGGGGATCCCCAGCTCCGCCGCCAACTGGCTTGAGTGCAGGCTCCAGGGC
>NZ_JANSHG010000130.1:0-7251 GCF_047461555.1 Synechococcus sp. WC101 | reverse complement strand
ACTACAACCCGCGCACCAAGGAGACGGTTCTGGAGACGGCAGGCCTGCTCAAGTGGTTGCGTTGTGGCGCTCAGCCTACAGATACGGTGGACAGCCTCCTCAGGAAGGCCGGCATCTACGAGATGCTCAAAGCCGGCGAGGGCGGAGTGGTTGCCGCGATTCGCATCCCGGCTATCGCCAAGCCGGAGGCTGGGATCCCTGATCCGGCGCCGTCCACAGAGGAGCCTGCCGCTGTTTGCGAGGCCTCTGCCGAGATGGCAGGGCAACCGGGGGAAGTCGAGCCGGCTGGGGCGGCAGCGGAACCGAACTCCCAGGAGCCGGAGCCTGAGGAGGAAAAGCCTCAGGTTGAGGCCTAGGGTCGGCTACGCTTTCGGTTAAGCTTGGCTCGGCAGTTGTTCTTCCCTGTCGTCTAGCTCCCCATGCCGGATTACGAGGCCCTTGTCCATCTCCTGATCGAGCCGTTGCTCAGCGGTGGCCCGCCGCAAATGGATGTGGAAACCACTTGTGGCGGGCGCAAGGTATGGCTGCGGCTGGCTTTTGACCCCAAGGATCGCGGGCGGGTGTTGGGGCGAGGCGGGCGCACCCTGCAGGCCATTCGGCAGGTAATGATGGCGGCAGCTCAGTTGGCGGGGCAATCGCTGTACATCGACATCTACGGAGAGTCTGGAGAGCGGGAATGAGCCAGATCCTTACCTTCTTGGGCAAAGGGGGCACAGGCCGGAGCACCCTGGCCGTGGCAGCGGCCCGGGCAGCAGCCCAGCAGGGGCGGCGGGTGCTGTTGGTGGGCCATCAGCCGGGGTCGGGGCTGGAGATGCTCTTGGGCGGGATCCCGCTTTCCGGCGAGCCGGTAACCATTGCCGCCAATTTAAGTGTGGTGCAGTTGCGCACAACTCAGCTCCTGGAGCAACACTGGACGGCGGCCAAGGAGCTGGAAGCCCAATACGTGCGCACTCCCTTTTTCCGGGAGATCTACGGCCAGGAGCTGGGGGTGTTGCCGGGGATGGATCAGGCCCTGGCTCTGGAAGCCCTGCGTCGCTACGATGCCAGCGGCCAGTACGACTGTATTCTCTACGATGGGCCGGGGGATCTGACCACCTTGCGGGCTTTTGGGATCCCGGAGGTGGCCAGTTGGTACTGGCGGCGGGCTTCTAAAGCTTTTTTGGGCTCCGACTTGGCCAAAACCCTGCGCCCTTTCGTCGAGCCCCTGCTGCGATCGGTCAGCACAGTGGAGTTCTCGTCTTTAGAGGATCTGTCGAATCGGCTGGGGGGGATGACCAACATTTTCGAGGAGGGACGCCAGGCCATCGCCGATCCTCGTCGCGTGTTGGCCCACCTGGTAACCACCCCGGATCCGATGGCCGTGCAGACTGCCCGCTACCTCTGGGGCAGCGCCCAGATGGTGGGGCTGACGGTGGGTGGCCTCTGGGTCATGCCGCTGGTTCCTGGGGAAGTGTCGGCTGCCGATTTTTCTCCGCTGCCTGTGCGCATCCTGCCGCGGCGCCAGGGATCCGATTGGTCGGCTTTGGAAGAGGCGGTAGGAGGGATTTTCGCGGTGCCGCAGGTGCCGCCGCCGGTGGCCATCGACGAGGGAGCCCGTACCGTCAAGCTGTTTATTCCCGGCTTCAGCAAGGCCCAGATCGAGCTGAGCCAGTCGGGGCCGGAACTGACCATCACCGCCGGGGATCAGCGGCGCAACTTGTTCTTGCCCCCCAGCTTGGCAGGCCGGCAGGTAACCGGGGCCAAGTTTCAGGAGCCTTTCTTAGTCATCACCTTTGGCTAGGCCATCGCGCCAGCGGAGGAGAAGGCGATGTTGGCCAAGCGGATCATTCCCTGCCTGGATGTGGCGGCGGGGCGGGTGGTCAAAGGGATCCGGTTTGTGCAGTTGCGCGATGCCGGGGATCCGGTGGAGCTGGCCCAGGCCTACGACCAGGCGGGAGCTGACGAGCTGGTTTTTCTAGACATCACCGCCACTCACGAAGAGCGGGAAATCTTGCTGGAGGTGGTGCGGCGCACGGCGGAGCAGGTGTTTATCCCCCTCACGGTGGGAGGTGGGATCCGCGATCTGGAAGGGATCCGGCAACTGTTGCGGGCCGGGGCCGACAAGGTGAGCCTCAATTCGGCGGCAGTCCGGGATCCGGATCTGGTCACCCAGGCCAGCCGTCGGTTTGGATCCCAGTGCATCGTGGTGGCCATCGACGCCCGTGCCAAACCTCAGGGTGGCGGTTGGGAAGTGTACGTGCGCGGGGGGAGGGAGCCGACGGGCCTGGACGCGGTGGAGTGGGCCAAAACCGTGGCCGAGCGGGGGGCGGGGGAGATCTTGTTGACCAGCATGGACGCCGACGGCACCCAAGCGGGCTACGACTTGGAGCTGACCCGCCGCGTGGCCGAGGCGGTGGCGGTGCCGGTGATCGCCTCAGGGGGGGCAGGGGAATGTGCCCACATCCGCCAGGCTCTGCAAGAGGGGGGAGCAGAAGCAGCCCTGTTGGCCTCGCTGCTCCACTACGGCCAGTTGACAATTGCCCAGATCAAAGCCGATTTGGCCGCCCACGGCATTCCGGTGCGTCGCTAAACCTGGAGAGTTTGCCCATGCAGGATCTGGCCGATCTCCTGCCCCATGTCAGCCGCCTTGCGGAAACAGCCGGGCAGGCCATTTTGGAGATCTATCGGCAAGATCAGATCCGGGTCAGGGACAAGGCCGACTCCTCCCCCCTCACCGAAGCCGATCTGGCCGCCCACCACTTGATCCTGCGGGGCCTGCAAGATCTGACCCCCGGCCTCCCCGTGCTCTCGGAAGAATCCGGCGGGATCCCGTATCCGGAGCGGCAACAGTGGCGGCAGTTCTGGCTGGTGGATCCCTTGGACGGCACGCGCGAGTTTATCGGGCGCAGCGGCCAGTTCACCGTGAACATCGCCCTCGTCGAGGCAGGGATCCCCATCTTAGGCGTCGTCCATGCCCCCGCTCTCGGCCTTACCTACAGGGCTGTGCAAAGGCTGGGGGCCTATAGAGGAGATCAGCCCATCCGGGCCCGCCCGCCCGCCCAGGCCCCTCTGCAAGTGGTGGCCAGCCGCTCCCACCGCGGCCCGGAGACGGAGCAATTTCTCGAGCGGCTGCGGCGGCGCTACGGTTCCCTCGAGGTGAAGTCGGTGGGCAGCGCCCTGAAACTCTGCCTTGTGGCCGAGGGATCCGCCCATCTCTACCCCCGCTTCGACCCAACCATGGAGTGGGATACTGCTGCTGCCCACTGCATCGTCGAGCAAGCCGGGGGAAGCGTCACCGATCTAAAAGGGGATCCCTTGCGCTACAACAAGCCTGATCTGCACAACCCGCCCTTTGTGGCGGCTGCCGCCGATGCAGCCCAACTGTGGCAGGAGCTGGTTCCCTAGAAAGCCTGGGATTACATGCCCATCTCGGTGGGGTTGAACCCCTCCGGAAACTTGGTGTACTCATCGTAGAGGGCGCCGCGAAAACGGGTGTTGGTGATGATGGCTCCCCGCAGATCGGCGCCAATTCGCAAATCGGCGCGGCTGAGATCGGCCTCGCTAAGGTCGGCCCTGAGCAACTTGGCCCGGTAGAGGTTGGCCCCCCGCAGATCGGCCTTGACCAGCTTGGCCCCAATGAGGTTCACCCGCCGCAGTTTGGCTCCGCGCAGGTCGGCCCCTGAGAGATCTGCGCCCGACAGATCCCCCTCGCGCAAATCCGCCCCACTTAAGTCGGCATCCCGCAGGACAATGCCCCTCAAGTTCGCGCCGCTCAACTGGGCTCCGCTCAGGTTGGTTCCAGAAAAATCCCGCCGGCCAGACGCATAAGCCTGCAACAGTTGCTTGGCGTCCAGCAGAGGTTTGATACTCGCTGTGGTCATCGCTGTTTGTTTCTCTCGCAAAAACGCAGAAGGCTACCCTAACCCCACCAGAGGCAGGCCAAGAGCTCTTCTGGGCTAGCTTACCACTCTGTGTCCCCCTGCTTAGGATACCCCAACGCCCCTGAGCCCAGAGGAGACACTCTCAAGAAGACGCTACCTCCCATTCGTTCAAAGCCGGTCGATTTCGCGGCGTAGATTTTCTAGCTCTACATCTACCTCGCTCTCGCTGGTGGCAGCAGATTGATCTCTCGGCAGAGCTTTCTGCTCTCCGGCGGGCAATTGGCCCCCCATCGCCGCTTTCAGCATCATCAGCTCGTGATCGATGTCCGAGCCACCTGCTTCCAAAGCGGCAAACTGTCGCTCCAAGTTGTCCACCGCCAGCTCGGCCACGGCCGCCGACTGAGCTTCCAGGGCGTTTACCTTCTCTTCCATACGCTCGAAAGCCGCGAAGGCACTGGTGGCGTCCACCCGTCCGATAACCTGGTTAATTTGTTGGGAAGCTTTGGCCGCCCGAGCCCGCGCGATGAGCATATCCTTTTTGGTCTTGGCCTCGGCGATCTTGCTCTCCAGCTTGGTCATGTTGGCCTTCAAGACTTCCACCTGTTTGGTCTGCTCATCCAACTGCCGCTTCAGGCTCTGGGCGGTTTCGGCAAAGGTTTTCTTGCGCACCAGCGCTTCGCGGGCCAGGGCCTCGTTGTTGTTGCGCAGGGCCAACTCGGCGCGCCTTTGCCACTCGTCGACGTTCTGCTGCGCCTGCTCGTACTGCCGCTCGATCCGCTTCTGGGCAGCAATGGCCTGGGCAACTGCCTGCCGCATTTGGTAGTGATCCTCAGACATGTCCTGAATGGTTTGGTTCAGGATTTTCTCCGGATCTTCGGCACTGCTGATCAGCGCGTTGAGGTTGGCTCTGATGATCCGGCTGACCCGATCGAACAATCCCATCGGTCGTTTCCCCCTCTCGCAGTTTGACCTAATGCTACCCTTGCCACGCCGGCGCCTTCCAGGGCTCCTACTCCAGTATAGGGATCCCTGGCCGGGATCCGAAGAAATTGGCCGTAACCCCAGACCAACGCTCCAGCCCTCCAAAACAGCCGCTGCAGAGAGGAGCCCGTCCCCCCCTGGATTTTCGCAGGTTGCATGGAATTGTCGGGATCCCTGAAAGCCGAGAGGGTTTGCCGGACAAGGCCTTTTCGAACTTTGGCAGAGTCTTTGGGATCCTCTGACAATGGGCTGTGCTGGAATCGAACCAGCGGCTCCCACCGTGTCAAGGTGGTACTCTACCTCTGAGTTAACAGCCCTCGCTGAAGATGCGGCTGCGCATCTGCCCAAGGGTTGGAAATTGATGATATCACATCTGCAAGCCACTTCGAGGCCCACTCCTTGCCGCTCGGGGCTGCCAAGACGACGACTTCTATGGCCTTGTCCATCCCCTCCTACACTTGTGCCTGGCCCAGCGCAGGCGGGGATCCCATCTGCACAAGCGGCACTTCTCCCAGGTGTCGATACAGGACATTGTGCAGCAGCGCCATCTCTACCATCCGCAGAGGAGCTATCAGTCTTTTGCCGAGATGCAACGCTCCTGAGCTTAAGAGTCAGTCGTCGCGGCACAGGGATCCAATACGAGCTTGGCAGGTGGCGATTTCTTCGGGGGTGAGGTTATCCCAGTTAACATCGCGGCGCAGCACCAGGCCGTTGTGGCCGGTGATGAAGCGGGGCAGTTCGGCTTGGTCGATCACGCTCAGATCCCGCATGTGGTAGGTGGTGTAGTAGGTAACCTCCGGAGCGTCGAAGTCCACATCGATGAGGGTAAGGGTCTTGCGGGGGGGCAGGGGGCTATTCAGGAGGGGGCGGGGGCCGGAGCCGAGGATGCCGCAATGGAGCAGTTGCAGTTGCCCCTTGTGGCCGGGGTAGTAGCCGTGGTGGTGGCCGCTGATGTAAGTGTGGACGCGATATTTCTCCAGCAGGGCCCGTTTGGCGTCTGCCTCCAGCAGCACCTCTCCCGGATCGTCGCGTCCGACGGTAATCGCATAGAGAGGTAGGTGACCGATGACGATGCGCAACTTGGCCTTCTGGGCTCGTTCGCTGGCCAGCGCCGCTTCTGCCCAGGCCATCTGTTCCGGCGGGATGTAGTTGCAGGTGGCATCCCAAACTAAGTAAAACACCCCGTCTTTTTCGAAGGTGTAATAAAAGGGAAAGTCGCCTCGATCCACAAAATTCAAACCGGGATCGTGGGCCGGGTCGTTCCAAAACTCGCGGGCCAGATCCCGTTCTTTTTGGAAGAGAAAGCCCCCGCGCGTGCTGCGGGCACAGGACGCATCGTGGTTGCCCAGCGTGAAGCCGTAGGGCAGTTTGGCAGCACGAAGCGGGCCGGCCACATGCCGGTCAAAGGCTGCCCACATGGCGCGGATGCGCTCCTCCGACAGGCGGGGATCTTGGCCAGCCACCATGTCCCCTCCCCCCAAGACGATATCCGGCTGGAAATAGGGGATGAGGCGGATGGCCCGATCCACCTCCGGGTCGTAGTCCACCGAGCCGTAGATGCCATTCAGGTCGCTGATCACCATCAGGCGCAGATCGCGGCGGGCTGGGATGTAAAGGCCCCGGGGAGCTTCCGGATGGGGGACAACTGTGGGCGTAGGCCGAGGGGTAGGAGGCGGGGAAGCAGGGGATCCCATCTCTGCGGATAGAGGCACAGAAGCAGGGCGCTGCCGACTGGCCCAATAGGCCCCCACCAATCCACTGCTGCCGGCCAATCCCAACAGGCCTAAGATCATTTGGCGCCGCCGCATCCCGCTTCTCCTCAACACCCCAGCGATATTCGTAGATAGGCGATATCGTATTGTAAATAACTGAAGAAAATAACTGATAATTGACGCGCTCCCGTTGGCGCCCTTTCCTCCGCACACTGCCTGGACAGGTCGATGCCCGACGGAGATCTGGAGATCAGCCTTTGGAAACTTCGATTTAGGAATGTTAAACTAGTGTGAATGAGTAACCAGCTATCTCAGACTCGGTATGACTTGAGGTTTGCCCATGCCTCGCCCTGTGGATTCTTTGGAAGCTGCTTTGGAGCGATGCCGGGAGTGCAATCTGCGCCTCAGCCGGCAGCGTCGCTATATTTTGGAACTGCTGTGGCAATGCGGCGAGCACCTTTCTGCCAGAGAGATCTACGACCGCCTCAATCGGCAGGGCAAGCCCATTGGCCACACATCCGTCTATCAAAATCTGGAGGCTCTGGCCAGCCACAACATCATCGAGTGCCTAGATCGCGCCGATGGGCGCCGCTACGGCAATCGTACCCATCCTCACAGCCATGTCAACTGCCTGGATAGCAACCGCATCCTGGACGTAGATGTGGAGCTGCCGCCGGAGCTGCTGGCCCAGGTAGAGC
>NZ_JANSHG010000129.1:0-7297 GCF_047461555.1 Synechococcus sp. WC101 | reverse complement strand
GCGAAAATTAAGGTGGTGGGCGTGGGGGGTGGAGGTGGCAACGCGGTCAGTCGGATGGCGGCCAGCAACCTCAAGGGTGTTGAGTTTTGGAGTATCAACACGGATGCTCAGGCCCTTGCGCAGTGCTCGACATCAACGGTGAACCGCCTGCAAATCGGGCAAAAGTTAACCCGCGGGCTGGGGGCAGGCGGCAACCCGGCCATTGGTCAGAAAGCCGCCGAAGAGTCCAGCGAAGAAATTGCAGCGGCTCTCAAAGGGGCAGATTTGGTCTTTATTGCCGCCGGCATGGGAGGGGGCACGGGCACCGGTGGAGCCCCTATCGTCGCCCAGATTGCCAAGGCCAGCGGTGCCCTGACGGTGGGGGTGGTGACGCGGCCTTTTTCCTTTGAGGGCAAGCGGCGCACCAAGCAGGCCGAAGAAGGGATCCAAGCGCTGCAGGAGGCGGTCGATACCCTGATCGTGATCCCCAACGACAAGCTGCTCTCGGTGATCTCTGAGCAAACTCCTGTGCACGAGGCTTTTCGCGTCGCGGACGATGTCTTGCGTCAGGGGGTGCAGGGCATTTCGGATATCATCCTCATCCCCGGCATGATCAACGTGGATTTTGCCGACGTGCGCAGCGTGATGGCCGATGCCGGCACTGCCTTGATGGGCATTGGCATGGGATCCGGCAAGTCCCGCGCCCGCGAAGCTGCCATTACCGCCGTCTCCTCTCCCCTTTTGGAAACTTCCATCGAAGGGGCCAAGGGCGTGCTCTTCAACATCACCGGCGGGCTGGATCTGTCGTTGCACGAGGTCACGGTAGCCGCTGAGATTATCGCTGAGGCAGTGGATCCAGAAGCCAACATCATCTTCGGCACCGTCCAGGACGAGCGCATGCAAGGGGAGGTGCGCATCACCGTCATCGCCACCGGTTTTGACGGATCGCGGTCGGCTGCCGCTTCTGGATCCAAAGCCTCGGTCGCCAACAAGGGGGGGGTGGGGACGCGTAGGACCACTGCCTCTGGCTCTGAGCCACCGCCTCGACAGCCCCCTGAGCCTGAGCCCCCTGCATCCGGGGGCTTGGACATTCCCGAGTTTTTGCGCCGCCGCCGTCCTCCTTCGTAGGTTAGAGTGAGGGAATGCGGCTATCCTGGTGCCGGTTGCTGGGAGTGGGGAGTGCTTTGGGGTTAAGCCATGAACATTGTTATCTTGGCAGGGGGTCGTTCGGCAGAACGTCAGGTTTCTTTGGTAACGGGCAAAGCCTGTAAGCGGGCGCTGGAGGATCTGGGGCATCGGGCGAAGTTGATCGACCCCGAGGAGGATCTGCCGCTGCGCCTTTGGCAGGAACGGCAGGCAGGCTGCGACTTCGTCTGGATTGCCCTGCATGGCCCCGGCGGTGAGGATGGGGTGGTGCAGGGGATGCTGGAGTGGCTGGGCTTGCCCTATCAGGGATCCGGGCCGTTGGCCAGCGCTCTGGCCATGGACAAGCTGGTCTCCAAGCAGATCTTTCGGGCCGAAGGGATTCCCACTCCTGAGTGGCTGGTCTGGGATGAAGCGCAGCCGCTCTCCTGGGCCGAGTGTGTGGCGCGTTTGGGATCCCCGCTGGTGGTGAAGCCCAGCAACAGCGGCTCGACGGTGGGGATTAGCCTTGCGCGGGATGAGGTGTCGTTGGCTCAGGGGCTGGCGTTGGCCAGCTCGGTCTCCTCGCGGGTCTTCCTGGAGCGCTACATTCCCGGCAAGGAGATCACCCTCTCCATTCTCTCCGGCCAGGTTCTCCCGGCCATTGAGATCATCCCTGCCCAGGGAGATTTTTACGATTACGAAGCCAAGTACGCCCCCGGCGGCTCACGGCATTTGATCCCCTGTTCCCTCAGCGCGGCAGGGCTGGCCCGCTGCGAGGCGGCAGGGCTAAGGGCCTATCGGGTGTTGGGATGTGAAGGTCTGGCGCGGGTGGATCTGCGGGTGGATGCCGACGAGAACCCTTGGGTGCTGGAGGTGAACACCCTGCCCGGGATGACCCCCACTTCGCTTTGCCCAGAGGCGGCGGCAGCTCTGGGCTGGACGTTTACGGAGCTGGTGGAGCGGATGCTGCAGGATGCCCTGCAGAGGGCGGCATTGACTCGCTCGGCCCCGTCTGGATCCCGGCCTTCGCCACAGCCGGCCTGATCCCCAGCCAGACTGCTTTCTAGAGAAAGAAAAGAAGCAAAACCGCCACCGCCATCCCGACCATCAGCACTGCTCCTGCCGGCCACAGCCAGGCAATAGGGGATCCGCCTTTGCCAGCAGCTTTTTGGCCGGGACCCTTTTCTTTGGGCTCAGGCTGGGGGCCGGCGGAATCGGGAGCAACCAGCGTTAGATCCTGCAGCAGCCGGTTGCCTTGCTTTTCCAGCACGAGCGTGGTCTCCTCAGCGCTCAAGAGAGGATCCCGCAGCGGCTGGGTTTGCTGCCACTCGTATTCGGAATGTCCTGACGCTCGCCCATAGACCGTCACCTGCTCCAGGCCGGATAGGCCCAACGCCTCCAGCGCGGCTCGCACCTGTTGGGTGAGATGGGGATAGTCGAGCTGGGTTTGCGGGGAGCGGTTGAGGAGAACGTGCAGGTGAGCCTGGCGACGCTTGACGGCGATCTTGACAGGGACGGCCAAGCGAGCCTGCAACGCCTGGGCAATCTCAGCTTCCGTCATTGAGTTTTATTCCAGCGAAGGCAAGTTAATTCTAATACAGCCATGGGACAGGCGCTGGGAGTGGCGGCAGCGGCTTCGGGGTAGAATGTATCCGCATCGGCAAGGAAGGCCCCTGAGGAGGTCGTGTAGCTGGAAGTTCTATGCAAGAAAAAGCCATTGTCCGCAATTACTTCAACACCGTCGGTTTCGAGCGCTGGCGGCGCATCTACGGCAACGAGGAAGTCAATTTTGTCCAGAAAGATATTCGACTGGGCCATGCCCGCACAGTCGAGACGGTGTTGCAATGGCTGGGGGATCCCTCCGGTCTGCGCATTTGCGATGCCGGCTGCGGAGTGGGCAGCCTTAGCTTGCCTTTGGCCGCCCGAGGGGCGCAGGTGTTTGCCAGCGACATTTCCGAGCAAATGGTCAACGAAGCGCGTCGCCGCCAACAGATGGAGCTGGGATCCACAGACAACCCCCAGTTTCAGGTTTTGGATTTGGAGGAACTGACGGGGGAGTACGATGTCGTCGTCTGCCTGGATGTGATGATCCACTATCCCGAAGCCGACGCCCTGCGCATGCTCAACCACCTAACTTGCCTGGCCCGCTCTCGCCTGATCTTCAGTTTTGCTCCCAAAACCCCCTGGCTGACGCTGCTGAAGAAAGTAGGGGAGTTCTTCCCTGGCCCCAGCAAAACCACCCGCGCCTATCAACACCGCGAGGCGACGTTGGTGGGCCACCTGGCCGAGTGGGGCTGGAAAGTGCAACAACGCCGAACCATTCGAAGCCGCTTCTACTTTGCCTGGCTGCTTGACCTGGTTCGCTGAAGCCGTCGCTCCTAGCTTGCTCTGGGGCCGAGCTGCCTGGGCTCGACCAGGTCAGTCGAAGTTACCCAGTTTTTCCAGCAAATCCGGATCTGCCAGCTTTTGCAGGGCAAGTCGCGCATCATCCTGGACTCCCCAGTCAGGGTCGCCGCTGGCGCTGGCCAGCAACTGCTTGGTGAGCATTTGATAGAGAGCTGTATAGGGCGTCGCCGGCTTCAGATGTTGCCCTAGGATCCCTAGGCTCCAGGCGCAGTTGCCGCGGACTGCCGCCACCGGATCGTGGGCCAAGCCCCGACAGAGGGCTGCCGCCACCTCTTGCAAGGCCGGGCCGGGCAACACCTGAGCTTGGGCCAATTGTCCGAGGGCGCTGGCCGCCCACAGTCGCACGGCTGTGATATCTCCGGCCAATACTTCCAGCAACACCGGATAGGCCCGCGGATCCTTGGCATTGCCCAGGGCCCACACCAACCCTTTGCGCACATAGCCATTCCAATCCCGGCGCAAGCTGTCGATCAGCAGCTCCACCTCACAGGGATCCGAATTTCGACCTAGGGCATAGGCCGCCCCTACCCGCACCAATGGGCAGGGATCCCTGAGCAGAGCCAACAGGGACGGCACGGCACGGGGCTCTTCGATCTCACAGAAGGCGCGGGCCGCCTGCATCCGCAAACGGGGATCCGGATCCTGCAACTGCTGCAGCATCCGCTCCACATCTACCTCCGGCGGCGAGTGAGGTGGCAGCTCGTCTAGGGGAGAAAAGGCATCTTGGTACATGAAGGGGCGCGGGCAGATTGGTGCCGTTGGCGGGGAGGGCAGGAGCACGAAAATCTCTTCTCCCCAGGCAAAAGGCCAGAATGAAGGCGGAAAAAGCAGCCAAGCAAGCAAATCCTGGCTGCAGCCCATCATAAGCCGCCGAGGTCCCTAGTTTGCAGTTGAATCTGGAGATCCGGGAACCTGCAGCAAGTCCGCTCCTTCCAGCACCCGCGCCGAGCGGATCACATCCCCCACCTGCAGGCGCTCCACCCACTCCATGCCACTGGTGACATAGCCGAACACCGCATAGCGCCCATCCAGGATCGGCAGAGCAGAGAGGGCGATGTAAAACTGGGAAGAGGCCGAATCCAGCGGGCTAGAACGGGCCATGGCCACCGCGCCCAAGCGATGGGGCAAGGCCAGCTTGCTCAGGGCGATGGGATCCTCAATCAAGGTGTTGTAGCGGGGGTGAGGCTCCCCACGCACCTGAATCTCCAAAGGGATGGTGCGCAGGCGGTTGCTGCCCGGCTCGGTAGCGCCACCGGTGCCATCTCCCCGCGGATCCCCTCCTTGCACCACAAAAGGTTGGGGATCTTTCTCCACTCGATGGAAGGTGAGACCGTTGTAAAAGCCCCGCTGCACCAAATCCACAAACTGGCCAGCCGTGAGGGGCGCCTCCTCCCCGTGAATCTCCAAGATCACCTTGCCCGCTCCCTCAGCAGTTTGCACCTCTAGCTCCACCAGCGCCTTGCCCTGCAGTTGCGGGCGATGGGCGTAGGCCGGTGGGATCCCCGATGGAGAGCCAGAGGAGGGGAGCGCACGGCGACAAGCGAACAGACCAAGACAGAGGTACCCCAAAGCCAAGCCCAACCCCACTCTGCAGCGGCTCATTCGCCCCAGCTTGGTAAATTGCATCTGCCCCTTCTCCCTTTTTCGATTTGATCCAACTTTCCACAGGGATCCCTCTCCAGATGTCAAGAGAGATATCTAGAGCCGTTGCGACAACCCCAATTGCAAGGTGACGCTTTGAGCGCCATTGCTTACCCTCACCCCGTAGGGGCTGATGGAGGTGACCCGCCACTCTGCTTTCACCGCCTGGCCAACCGGCACCTGTCGCACCACGTTGTCGATCAGAATCAGAGCCTTGGGATCGCCCGGATCGTGGATCAACCCCACCAGCTTCATCTGCGGCGGCGGTTGAGGCGGGATCCGCACCGGCGCAGACCTGAGGGAGGGAGGAGAAGCGCTGGTTGCCGCTGCAGGGGTAGGAGCGGTGGCCGCTGGCGGCCTTACGGGGGTTGTTTTCGCCTCTGGCTCGGCTAAGGTGATCCTAGGTGGCTCCTGAGACGAAACTTCCTTAGAGGGATCTCGAGGAGTTTTACCTCCCGCCTCTGGGGGCCGAGATGGTTCCTGTTCCTGGGCCAGCCGGAAATCCGAGTTGGGAGAATCGGAGGCCTCAGTCACAGGATCCCTCAGCCAAGGAGAATTGGCCTGAGAAAAGACTCCCGCCCGGCGGCGCAGGGTCGTCCAGAAGGCTAGCCCTGCTACCAGAGTGGCCGCCAAGGCCAAACCCAGTAGGATCCCTGAGGCCATAGAAGAGCGCCGCAAAGGCAGCGGCGGGCGCGTGCCCCAATAGGGGTACTCTTCCACCAGCCCTTCTTCAAGGCTGTGCTCCAAATCCTCAAGCAGCTCATCCAGCAGGGAATCTGCTTGACTCTTGTAACGCAATACAGCCCAAGGAGAACGACGGCTCCTGTCTGCCGAAGCATCAAACCCGGACATAGAACCTCCCTTGGCGGCGAGACCCCTAGCCGACAGCAGCCGTCTCCTCACTCCAGCGCTCTCACAGGAGCCGCATTTCCGGGTACTCGGTCAACAGCGCCTCTGCCGACAGGGTGTCTCCTTCCAACTGCGGCGTCCACAGCACTTCGATCGCCACAATTCGCTCCGCCGGAATGGAGGCCAACTGCAGCAGGCACTGCCGCAGATCCGCCGCAGATTTAACTACAGGTAGTGTACCTAAGTTGCCGCGATACGCAACTAGTAGAGTAACGACCAGATACTCGCCGACATCCGGGATCCCGGCAGCAGCGCGTTTAAGGACCGCTTGGGGAACCTGTTGGATTTGGTTGTTGCGGTTGCTGAGGGTTTCGGCGCTAAACTTGCTGCGCTCTTGCAAAGAGGCTTGGTAGAACAGAGACTCGGCGCGGGAGAGAGGCAGCTTCTCTGCTTGGGCATGGCCATAGGCCCAGTAGTCGCTGTAGCGCATCAAGCCGAGGGTGACCTCTTGCAGGAGTTGGCTCAGCCCTTCCGGCGATTGGGTATCCGCTTCCAGAGCCAGGGCGTTCATGTCTTTTTGCAGTTGCCGGGCGCTGGCCAGCAGGCCCACTTTCACCTGAGCCAGGGTTACTGGAGGGTCAGCAACCCCCTCGTCGCCATCTTCGGAAACAGCCGAGCGCAGGCTGCGCACCAGAAAGCTACCTGCCCCGATGAGCAGCAGCAGTGTCAGCAGGCCGCCACCACCACCCCAGAAAAAGGGCACCACCAGGGGAAAGCCGAACCCCCCTCCATAGCTGGGGTACACCGGAGCCGAGCGGGGGCCAACGGAGCGGGGGGCAGAGAAGGTCGGAGAGCGGAAAGAGCCACCGCCAATGCGACCACCACTGCGCGCCCAGACGGCACTGACGGGGGCCAAGGCCAAGATCAAAGCCAGGGCAATGGCCAGCAGGGGCCGGCAGCTTCGACTGATTCGTTTCAGCATGTTCACGTGTCCATCACGGGGCTAGTCTTCCTCAATTGTATGCTCTTTCCTTAGACAGCAGAGGGCAGGGATCCGAACCTTTTAGCGGGCTATTTGAGCCATTGCTTGTGAATCCCCACCGATTTACTCCTCAGCATCCAACTCAGGATTACTTCAATCTGGCCCATCGAGACTATCGACGGAGGCGACCGCAGTCTTGACACTCCCACCGCCTGAAGGCGGGGGATTCTTACGCAGTCCACAAAAGAACCCGTAACGGCGTTGTCAAAGCGCCTCTAGACAGTTCCTTCACGCAAAGCCCCAAGGTTCTGCTGA
>NZ_JANSHG010000128.1:0-7353 GCF_047461555.1 Synechococcus sp. WC101 | reverse complement strand
GTCTTGGAGGGGTAAGATGAGCGGCGAAGCGCTGGGCAAAAGGTTGGCTAGCGGTAGCCTTGGAGAAGGTCTGGGGAAGCGTGCTCCGCTCAGCAAGGGAATAGGCAGGTTGGGGGGGACGCTGTTGCTGGGATCCCTGTTGGTGGCAGGGCGCGGTGTGGCCCTGGCCGAAGCGCAGTTGGAGGTGGGTACCTCCACCACCTTGCCCCCGCAGGCGGCGCCGCCGGTGTTGCCTCCCCCGCCGGTGGGAGTTCGACAAATTAGAGAGGACACCGATCCTGAGCAAACCGCCGATATGCCCCTTTCCCTTCTGGCCGAGCAGGTGCTGGAGGCGGTGTGCGAAGCGCAAATCGATCCCCAACGGGCCCTGGCCCTCATGCCCGACCTGAGCGAGTCCCACATCCGCGCTGCCTGTCCCAAGCGGCTGGCCCCCCAGTCCCTCCGTAGACGGGGGGATATAGGGGGGGGAGTACAGGCCGGTCAAAGCTTGGCGAAATTGTAGGGAGCGGTGAAATTGTTGTAGCGAATGCGCAGCCGTCCCTGAAAGGCTCGATCCAGCTCCTCCACTTTTTGGGCAAAAGCCGGCTCATCTTCCCAGTTGATGAGAAACGAGCTGTTGTAGGCCATGTTTTCCGTAAGCAGCTCTCCCTCGACGCGATCGCTGGCCAGAGAGCCGAGGGCGGCTGTGAAGGTTTGGGCAATGTGTTGGCGCCGTTGCTCCAGCATTTGCTCCAGAGCCTGCCCAATTTCCACTACTGCATCTAGCCCCAAGGGGGTGCCAGCCATCTCGTCCCGCCGGGCTTTCAGGGCCGGGTTTTCCTCTAGCCCCAATTGGAGCTCTTGCTGGGGATCCCAGAAGACTTTTACCCCCACCTCCCGTTTGCCCTCCAGGCGCTGCAGCAGGGCCAGCAGATCGGCCAGGTGCGGTTTGATCAAATCCTGCTCTACCTGATCCCAGCCGCTCACCACCAGGCCAAATTGCAGCGGCAGCAGGGCGCGGTATCCCTCGCTCATCACGGTTTCTAGGACAGCTTCGTGGGCCAGCAGATTGGCCCGGCTGGCCAAGTAGCGCTCCTGGCGAGCCTGGGAATAGAGAAAGGCCAAAGATCCCAGCACGTGAATCCCCACCGGCTGCTTGTCCAGCCCCACCACATTCAGGTGGCGCGGGCCGGGGGCAGCGACGATCCCGTAGAGATAGAGGGTGCTATTGGGATTTGCCGTTGGCATGGCTGCGAGCATCTCCGATCAACCAGGTGAGGTTGGACTCTTCCGTGTCGATGGCATTGCCATCGGAGGAAATACAGTAGCGACCCATCACCATCTGGTGGCGCAGGGTAACTCCTGCAGCGATTTGGGTGTAGTTGAAGATGAGGCTGCCATCCAGCGTACACCCTTCGTTCAACACACAGCCGTAGCCAATGGCTGTGGGGCCGATGAGCTTCACCCCGTCTGCCAGGTAAGTGCTGGCCCCAATGTAGACCGGCGGCTCGATATGGATGCGATCCCAGTTGGCGCGGATGTTGATCCCCGTCCAGACGCCGGGCCGAATCTGGATCCCGGGCACCTTGACCCCCTTGATCTCGCCGCGCAGCACCTTCTGTACCGCCAGCCAGTAGTCAGGGGTACGGCCAATGTCCACCCACTGGAAGTCGGCCTTGAGGCCGTAGAAGGGGGCGCCGGCTTTCACCAAGGCGGGGAAGAGATCGCTGCCGATGTCATAGGGGCAGCCGGGGGGGATGTAGTCCAGGACTTCTGGCTCGAACACGTAGATGCCGGTGTTGATGGTGTTGCTGAGGGCCTCTTCCTGCCTGGGTTTTTCTTGGAAGGCGGTGACCCGGCCCGTCGCATCGGTTACCACCACGCCATAGCTGGAGACTTGGCTGGGATCCACCTCTCGCAACACCACCGTGGCCAATGCCCCCTTAGATTTGTGAAAGTTGACCACCTGGGTCAGGTTGAGGTCGATCAGGGCATCGCCGCAGAGCACCACGAAGGTGCTGTCGAAAAAACCGGAAAAATCCTGGATCTTGCGCATGCCACCGGCGGATCCCAGGGGTTCGGCCACCGGCTGGCCGTTCTCGAAGTGGCCCTCGAAGGAAAAGCCGATGTGTACTCCCCACTGCTGGCCATCGCGAAAGTAGTCTTCGATCTGGTGAGCGAGGTGGCTGGTGTTGATCATGATTTGGTCGAACCCATGTTCCCGCAGCAGCTCCACCAAGAACTCCATGACCGGCTTGTGCAAAATCGGGATCATCGGCTTGGGCATCATGTAGGTGATGGGCCGTACCCGCGTCCCTTTGCCGGCTGCCAGGATCATGGCTTTCATGCCGTCCTCTCTCCTCCGGGTCTATCGTCTCCTGACTTTATCATCCCAGGATCGGCAGTCTGGATAACAGAAGAGGGTTTTCGCTCTGGGCTGGCCCCCCAGTCCCCCCGTGTACGGGGGGATAGAGGGGGGAATCGCCGCCAAGAGGCCGATCCTCTACAATCGAGGGGAAGCAACGCCCGCAACTGCTCTGCCGCTGTCAAGGCTTTACTCTCTATCTAGCCCTGGCAAGAGCAGGGATCCCGGACATCCTTCTATGTCGATGGCTTTCGGCCTCAGCCCCGCCCCGCATCCCGATACCCCAGGTTGCCGTTCCGCCGGCCAGCCGATCACCATTGCCCTGGCCAAGGGAGCCTTGCTGGCCGACGCTATCCGCTGCTTGCAACAGGTGGGGATCGATTTCAGTCGCTTTTTGGATCCCGGCAACCGCCTGCTGCGGATTGAATCGCCCACCCAGCTCAACGGGCAACGCTACGAGGCGCTGCTGGTGCGCAACCACGACGTGCCGGTGTATGTGGAGTACGGCCAGGCCCAACTGGGCATCGTCGGCTACGACGTCTTGCGGGAGCGCTATGCCGGCAGCGAGGTGCGAGTGGCCCACCTGCTGGATCTGAAGTTCGGCCACTGTCGCATGTCGGTGGCTCTTCGCCAAGAAAGTCCCTACACCTCGGCGGCCCAGTTGCCTCCCCATGCCCGCGTGGCTTCCAAGTTTGTCGGCTGCGCCCGCGAGTATTTTGACCGGTTGGATTTGCCGGTGGAAATTATCTCCCTCTACGGCTCAGTCGAACTGGCTCCCATCACCGGCATGGCCGATGCGATTGTGGACTTGGTGGCCACCGGACGTACCCTGAGGGAAAACGGCCTGGTGGAACGGGACTGCCTTTTCGAGAGCACCGCCCGCTTGATCGCCCATCCCACCAGCTACCGCGTCAACCAACAGCCCATCGGCGAGCTGGTGAACCAGATTCGGGAGCGCTGGCTGGGATCCCTGGTGGCGAGTGGCCCGCTTTGAGGGGGCCGCGAGGTCTTTGTAGAAGGGCAGGGGTCGGCAATCCAAGAAGTAGGAAAACGCAGCTACCCGACAGCTCTGCCTGGCCAGGAAACTTCTGCAAGCCCGGCCAAAGAGGGGATCACTATTGCGTACAATAGGGGCATTCGGGCTTATTTTCCCCAGCAGCATTGAGATTAAAACAGGTTTTTCGAGGTTGATTATGCGGTACCGTCCACTACTCGCCATCCTGTTGGCGCTCTGTTTGAGCGTCTTCGCCCTGCCGGCGGAGGCGGCCAAGGCCCCCTTAACCTACGACCAGATCCGCAACACCGGCAAGGCGGCCATATGCCCTTCCGTCTCGGACGATGCCCGCGGCCGCATCGAGGTGCCCAAGGGGGGATCCCTAAAGTTGACAGACGTCTGCTTCCAGCCGGTGCAAATTGAGGTGGAAGAAGAGAAACGGAACGGGGAAAAAGAGTTTATCAAGGCCAAAAACATCATGATCTCGGCAGCCACGCTGGGGCCGATTAAGGCTGAGGTCACCCCCAAAGACGGCGGGTTGGAGCTCAAAGTGGTGGACGGGATCACCTTTCAGCCGACCACCGGTCAGTTGCCCCGCCGCGAGCTGGTGCCATTTTTGTTTAGCGTGAAAGATTTGGTGGCCACAGCTCAGGGCTCCGCCATTGACCCCTCGACCGACTTTGAAGGGGAGTTCTTGGTGCCCGGCTACCACACCAGCACCTTCCTCGACGCGCGCGGGCGCGGCTCTAACACCGGCTACGACACAGCCGTAGGGCTACAGGCGGCCAAGGACGACTTCGCCACCAACCGCAAGGTGGACGAGGTTTCGCGGGGGAAACTGTCGCTGCGCATTGCCCGCGTGGATCCCAGCACGGGAGAGATGGGCGGCTCCTTCGTTAGCATTCAGCAGTCCAGCACCGAGCAAGGGGCACTGGAACCCCGCACCGTCCGTGTCCAGGGCTTGTTCTATGCCCGCCTGGCGCCGGAGTCTTGAAGAGAGCAAATTTTGGGCTTGAGGGGGCAGGGATCCGGTCGATCCCTGCTCACTCCTGTTGATACTCTGTCTGTCTGGGTTTGCCTGTTGGGGAAGAGGGCGGCGATGGCAGGATCCCACAGCGTTTTTTTGATCGGGCTGCCGACTTTTACGATGCTACCCGCAGCTTTTTCCCCGCTGTAGAGGAAGAGATCGCCGATGCCATCCTGGCGACAGGGGGAGCCACTCCTGAGACCTATTTTCTCGAGGTGGGCATTGGGACTGATTCGGCGTGGCTACTCCTATTGCGGCGTCGATATTTCTAAACGGACGTTAGCTGAGCAGGTGGAAGCCTTCTCAAGGGGCTCATGTGCAGCAGGTAGCGGCGGCAGGTAGGTGTCTGCGCATCCACCCAGAGCCAGGCAAGTCTTGTAGGAAGGGTTTTCTTGTGGACATTGCGGCTGGAGGGGTGACGCCGACCTGAACGGTGCAAAGGTTACCGCCCTTTTGGGGCGTTCTATAAACCAGCCCCCCTGCCCCGCGTATACGGGGGGGTTCGGGGCTTGCTTGCTCTCTAAGCGAGCATGCTTCAGGGCTACTGTTCGCGTCAGCCGGACGGAGTCCTTCAACCCCATCCGCTTACGCGGGGCCGCACTTCTCTGGCTCGGCCTGCCCTCAACTTCCCAGACCTTCAGGGTAACCTTGCTAAGATTTCCATGGCAGGGATCCCGGGCTATGCAAGGCGTACTGCTGATCCTTTACATGTTGTTTGTCAGTGGCCTGATTGCCGTTGTCGGGGATCGGGTCGGGTATCGGATTGGCAAAAAGCGCCTCACCTGGTTTAACCTGCGTCCCCGCCACACGGCCGTTTTGGTAGCCGTGATTACCGGCGTGAGCATCTCGGCGCTGACCTTGGGCACGCTGCTGCTCCTCAACCGCTCTCTTTCGGAAGCCCTGTTCAGCTACACCAACCAAATTGCCCAGGCAGAGCAGGAGCTGCGGGCCCTCAACCGCCAGAAAGCTCTGCTGGAAGCGGAGAATGCCACTCTCAGAGCCGAGCGAGACCGCCTCAAGCTGGATCTCGACCAATTTCGCAGTCAGCAATCGGCAGCCCAGACACGCCTGAGCGAAGTCCGGGATCAACTGGCTATGGCGCTACAAGAGCGGCAAGAGGCGGAGGCGAAGCTGGCGGCAGCCAACGAGCAACTGGCCCAAGTGCAGCCCGGCCTGGAGCGGGCCCAGGCGGAGTTGGAGGCGGTGAAGGCAGAGGTGGAGGCGGCCCGAAAGATGATTGCCGATCTGGAGTCGCAAAAGCAGGCTCTGCAACTGGATCGGGATCAACTGGAGCGCTCTCTGGATACGGCGCAGACGGCCCTGAGCCAACTGGAAACTCAAAAAAAGCAGCTTGAGCAGGAGATCGCGCAGCTCAACCAGTTAGCGGTGCGGCTGCGGCGGGGAGAGCTGGCCATTCTGGCGGGAGAAGTCCTGGCTACAGGAGTTGTGCAAACGCCAGCAGGGGCAGACCCGGCGGCAGTCCGGCGGCAGTTTGAGCGAGTTTTGGCCCAGGCAGAACAGCGGGCCCTTGCCCTCGGCTCCCGGCCCATCCCCCCTCTGGAGAACGCCATCCTCATCCGCCGCGAGGAGGCCGACCAAGCTCTGGAAAAGTTGAAGGAACCTGGTAGCTGGGCAGTGCGCATCCTCTCCCTCACCAATCGGCTTAAGGGAGAGCCTGTGCCTGTGCTGGTGGAGATTTACCCCAACCAGCGCATCTTCGCCAGGGGATCCGTGCTGGCGCAGGGTGTAATCCAGCCAGGCTTGAGCGAGAACGAAATCCAACAGCGGCTGCTGGAGCTCCTCAACCAGGCCAATCAGCGCTCCCAGGCAGAAGGCCTCCTCTCGGATCCCATCACCGGCACTGTCGGAGAATTCTCGCAGGTGAAGTTCTTGGAAGTTGTGCAGCATCTCCGCCAGAGCACTACCCCCCTGGATGTGAAGCTGGTTGCTGACACCGACATCTACACGGCGGGGCCGCTGCGGGTGAGTTTCCTGATGGCGGAGGCCTCTGGCCAGCAGGGCACCACCCCCGTTCAGCAGGCGGGGCAGATTGGGGGATGAGGGATCCACTCCATCTGGGCGGGCTGGAAGAGGGGCGAGTGCTGATGGGTTTTGACCCGGGGCGGGACAAGTGCGGCCTTGCCGTGGTGCAAGTTCAGCCGGCGTGGCAGGTCTTGCATCGGGAGGTGGTCTCAGCCGGGGAGGCCTTGGCCAGGTTGCAGGCCCTCTGGCAGCAGTTTGGGGCGGAGCGGCTCATCCTGGGAAATCAGACAACGGCGCGAGGCTGGAAACGGCAACTGGAGTCGCTCCTCCCACCCCAACAGATTGTTCTGGTGGACGAGAGGCACAGCTCAGAAGAAGCCCGGCGGCGCTACTGGGATTTTTACCCACCGCGGGGATGGGAGCGGCTGTTGCCCAAGGGGATGCGGGTGCCGGACAAGGCTTACGATGATCTGGTGGCCCTGATTCTGGTGGAGCGGTACTGGCGTGGGCAAGCAAGGGCTGAGCCGACGTGAATTTCTGTACGGGCTCCTGCTGGGGCTGGCGGTGGCCGGCTGTGGCGGGCCTAGGGGCTCTCTGCCCCTCATTCTCGCCCTTAAACAGGGGATCCCGGCCAGCTTGGTGAACGAGTTTCGCCGCCGCACCCAGGTTCGCTTTCGGCTGCAACTGTTGGACGAGCGGGCCCAGTTGCTGGCCTACCTGCAGCAGAGCGTCCAGCCGCCTGAGCCGGCCTGGTGGGAGCCGGGGAGATGGTTCCGGCGACAGCCGCCAGCAGCGGCCCTGAGCCTGTTGGGAGCTGACGCCTTGGATCGGGCCATTGCTGCCGGTTGGCTGGATCCCTTGCCACCTGACCTCTTGGGAGAACGGTGGCAGCACTTGGATCGCCGCTGGCAGGCTGCTGCCCGGCGAGAGGGGCAGATCTGGGGCGTGCCCTGGCGCTGGGGGGTAACGGCCATTGCCTACCGCCGCGACCGGGTGAGCGACCCC
>NZ_JANSHG010000127.1:0-7386 GCF_047461555.1 Synechococcus sp. WC101 | reverse complement strand
CTTCAAGACAGCCTGGAGTCTCCCCTGGGCTGGCCGCAGTTGCAGCAGTTGCTGCGCTGGCAAGTGCTGCTCTTGGAGCCACGGGAGGGCTGTCTTTGAGTGCCTCTGAGCAAATGTGGGCAGCCAAGACCGGTGGCAGCATTTGCCTTCTTGGACTTTCCTGCTCTATGCTGAGAGGCTGTGACCTTTTCTCCAGCCCCACCCATTCTGGGGGTACTGCCATGCCCAAAATCAAAACTCGCAAGGCAGCCGCCAAGCGCTTTCGCCTCACCGGCAGCGGCAAGTTTATGCGCCGCCGGGCCGGGCACAACCACCTACTTGAGCACAAAACCAGCAACCGTAAGCGCAAGCTGGCGGGTGTAGCCCTGGTAAGCAAGCAGGATCTGGCCAATGTGCGCCTGATGCTGCCCAACACCCACTAGCTGGGTCCTGTTCGCGCTACGCGCCGCTTCCCCGACGCCTCGGCACGTTGGGGACGGGTTGAAGTCTCAAGGTTTGCCGGGGGCTCGCCAACTTCTATATCCGTCTGTATTGGGTTACTGCCATGAGAGTCAAACGCGGCAATGTTGCCCGCAAGCGTCGTAAGAAGATCCTCAAGCTAGCCAAAGGCTTTCGAGGAGCCGGCTCCAAGCTGTTCCGCACTGCCAACCAGCAGGTGATGAAGGCTCTGCGCAGCGCCTACCGGGATCGCCGGCGCAAGAAGCGGGATTTTCGCCGCCTGTGGATTGCCCGCATCAACGCGGCCACCCGCGCCCAGGGCCTGCGCTACAGCGAGTTCATCGACGGCCTCAAAAAAGGCAATATCCAACTGAACCGCAAAATGCTGGCCCGCTTGGCCTTCCTGGATCCAGAAGCCTTTACCCAAGTGGTGGAAGCAGCTCGCCAGGCCCGCGCCTCCTAAAGAGATGGGGTCTCGGTCTCCGTTGGCCGCAGCAATCCAGAGGTCTTGCATGGCAGCCGGCCTGGCATTGGCTTGCTTGGGGAGGGGGATCCCTGCGGCTGCCCGCCCCTGGCCAGAGATTGTGCGTTCGGGTCAGGTGCGAATTGCGGTCAAAGACAACCTGAGGCCGTTGGGCTTTCGCGATCCCATGGGCAAGCTGCAGGGGTTTGAGATCGAGCTGGCCCGCGAGCTGGGATCCCGGCTCTTGGGATCCGCGGAGGCGGTGGAGCTGGTGCCGGTAGCCAACGTGAAGCGGCTGCAGGCAGTGGCCGCTGGGGAGGTAGATCTGGCTATTGCCCAGCTTGGCATTACGCCGGATCGGGCGCGACAAGTGGAGTTTACCTCGCCCTACTATCAGGATGGCCCCAGCTTGGTTGTGGCCCGTTCCCACAACTGGGAAAGGTGGTCGGATGTGGGCGGCGCGCGGATTGCCGTCCTGCGCGGATCGGCTGCTATTCCTTACCTCCAGCGCTACCTCCCAGGGGTTGAGTTGGTGGCGGTGGATTCCTACCGGGAAGGGGCGGAATTGCTCCTAAAGGGAGCGGTGCAGGCCTGGGCAGCGGATCGCTCGGTGCTGGCAGGGTGGCTGGCGGAGCACCCCCAGTTTCAGTTTTTGGGATCCCCGTTGGCGGCGGTGGGGCTGGGCATTGCCCTGCCCAAGGGGCTGGAGCATGCTGAATTGCGGCTGCGGGTGCGCCGCGAGCTGGAGAACCTGCGCGCTGAGGGCTGGCTGGCGGAGCGGGCCAGAGCCTGGGGTCTGCCCTAGTGCAAAAAGTGACGGATGCCAGTGCAGACCATGGCGATCCCAGCAGCATTGGCAGCAGCAATGGAATCGGCATCGCGGAGACTGCCTCCCGGCTGGATGATGGCGCGGATCCCAGCACGGGCTGCCGCCTCCACACTGTCGGCAAAGGGGAAAAAGCCGTCGCTGGCCAAAACCGCTCCTGCTGCCTGCGAGCCGGCCTGGCGAAGGGCAATCTCGACGGCGCCTACCCGGTTCATCTGGCCTGCGCCAATGCCGAGGGTCTGCCCCTGCCGGGCAACGACGATGGCGTTGGATTTCACGTGTTTGCAGACCGTCCAGGCAAACTCCAGATCCGCCCACTCTTCCGGTGTCGGCTGGCGCTCGCTCACCACCCGCCAGGACGGGCGGCGGTCGGATCCCTGGGCCAAGTCAGCCTCCTGCACCAGGAAGCCCCCAGCCAGGGTGCGAACGGTTTGGGCCGGCCCAACCGCAAAGTCCGGCAGAACCAAAAGCCGCAAGTTCTTTTTGGCTGCCAGTTGCTCAGCCGCCTCGGGGGTGCAGTCCGGGACAACCACGCATTCCAAAAAGGGCTCCGCCAGCCGCCGGGCAGCCTCCCCATCCAAGGTTTGGTTGAGGGCGACAATGCCCCCGAAGGCGGAAACGGGATCGGCGGCCAAAGCCGCCTCAAAAGCGGCAGCCAGAGTTGGGCGAACGGCTACCCCACAGGGGTTGTTGTGCTTGACAATCACCGCCACCGCTGGCCTAGGGCCGTTGGCCAGCCCTAGGCTCAGTTCTGCCGCCAGGGCGCGGGCCGCCTCTAGATCCAGCAGGTTGTTGTAGCTGAGCTCCTTCCCCTGCAACTGTTTGGCCCGATGCCAGCCGGGAGCAGCCGCATCCACCACATACCAGGTGGCGGCTTGGTGGGGATTTTCCCCGTAGCGCAGGCGTTGCCAAGGGATCCCTTGCAGTTGAAAAACCTGCTCGGCAGCGTTTGCAGGAGCTGGAGCTTGAGAGGGGCGGGACAGCTCTGAGCGAGTTAGGTAGTCGACAATGGCGCGGTCGTAGGCCAGTACCTGCTCGAAGGCGCGGCGGGCACACTGGAAGCGAAAGGCCAGCCGCTCCGCCTCGCTGGAGGGGCTAGAGAGCAATTGCAAATACTGAGGGTACTGGCTGGGATCGGTGAGCACGGTAACGTGGGGATAATTCTTGGCTGCCGCCCGCGCCAGCGTCGGCCCGCCGATGTCGATCTGTTCAAAAGCCTCCTCCAGCGACACCCCTGCCCGGGCCACCGTCTGCTCGAAAGGATAGAAATTGACCACCACCAACTGGATGGGAGGGATCCCCAGCGCCTCCAGATCCGCCCGGTCTTCGCGGCGCTCCAGGCGGGCCAGAATGCCCCCGTGAATGCGGGGGTGCAGCGTTTTTACCCGTCCCCCCAAGATCTCCGGCGCGCCGGTATGCTCCGAAACAGGGGTGACCGGGATCCCAGCTTCTGACAGCGCCTTGGCTGTGCCTCCGCTGCTGAGCAGCTGAAAGCCGTGCTCCTGCACGAGGGCCTGGGCCAGCGGGATCAGGCCGGTCTTATCGGAGACACTTAGGAGAGCCAAAGGTGGGAAGGGCTGAGCAGACATCGGTTGTTAGCGATCTCAAGAGAGCAGAGTTGCCTAGGAGATCCCAACAGGTGGAGATCCCACGCCCCAGCATAGCGCCCCTGCCGGGAGGGGGATAGGAGGTTGTTGCCACTACTGAGAGGTCGGAGAGGTGGCTGGGGTTCACGTGGGATGATCCAGGATGCCAGAAGGTGCAATTCCAGCCACTCAAAAGGGATCCCAGCCCTGCCGAGAAAGTGCTATGACAAGATGAGCGTGAATTGCCGCTAGAAGGGGGTAACTAGGATCGTATGGATAGAGTCTTGCAGCTCCTGATCCAGGGTTGGTACTATTCCATCCCCCTGTTGACGTTCTCAGTCTTCTCGGTGGCCTGTTGCATCGAGCGGGCCTTGTTTTGGTGGAAAGTCACCCACCGGCAGGAGGAGGTGGTGCGGCAAGCCCTGAGCCAGTACCGCCGCAACCCACGCGCTGCCCAGTACCTGCTGGAGCAAAATGCGGATCTCCCCATTGCCCGCATCTTTTTGGCCGGCCTGGAGCTGAACGAAGCCAGCCCCGAAGATTTTAAGCTGGCCCTGGAGACAGCCTTGGCGGCAGAGGTGCCCCTGCTGAAGCGCTTCAATACGGTCTTCGACACCGTCATTACCGTTGCCCCCTTCCTGGGCCTGCTGGGCACCGTTACCGGCATCATCCAGATCCTCAGCTCCATCCAACTGGGGGATATCGGCGGCACCGATACGCAAGGGGTAGGGCAGGGGATCGCCGAAGCCCTCTACTCGACCGCTTTTGGGCTGATCGTGGCCATTCCCACCTTGCTAATCTCCAACGTCTTCCGCTCTCTGTACCTGCGGCAGCTCTCCAAGATCCAGGAGTACGGCGGCGAGCTGGAGTTGCTGCATCGCCAGCGGCAAGAGATGCAAGCCCAACAGCTTTCCCAGTATTCTTACGCCAAGCCCAGCCCCAGCGGCAGCTCCACTCTTCCTCCCTACTCCCCCCTTGAGCCCTCCTAGCCTATGCGCATCCCCGAAGAAAACTTTCGATCCGGCGAGATCAACATCGTGCCCCTGATCGATGTCATCTTCTCGATCTTGGTGTTTTTCGTCATCGCCAGCCTGGTGCTTACCCGCTCGGAGGCCCTCGATGTCAATTTGCCAGAGGCCTCCACAGCCGAAGCCCGCCGCCAGCCAGACGTTACGGTGAGCATCACCGCTGAAGGCCAAATTGCCGTCAACCGCAAGGCGATTGCCAATCTTGCCGCCCTGATCCCAGAGGTGGAACGCGTCCTGGCCGAGAAGCCGGCTGAAGGGCGCCGCCTGGTGGTGATCAACGCCGATTTGGCTCTCTCCCACGGCAAGGTGGTGGAGGTGATGGATACCCTGCAGCGACTGCCCAACGTCAGCCTGGCCATCGCTGCCCGCCGCCCTGCCAATAACCGTTGACAGGCTCCCCTCTGGGGCCGGGGGTGAGGGCCATCACCCTGCCCCCAGCAGTTGGATCAGGAGCGCTTTTTGCACGTGGAGGCGATTTTCTGCTTGATCCCACACCCGGGACTGGGATCCCTCCAAGACCTCGGCGGTGATCTCCTCTTCCCGGTGCGCGGGCAGGCAGTGGAGCACAATGGCCTCGCGAGCCGCCTGTTTCAGCAGCTTAGCATTGACCTGGTAGGGCAGGAAGTCGGCTTTGCGCGCCTCGGCCTGGTCTTCTTGGCCCATGCTGGCCCACACGTCGGTATAGACCACCTGGGCTCCCGCGACCGCTTCGTAGGGATCCCGCAACACCCACACCTGCGATCCCTGGGCCAAGGCTTGCGCTTCTGCTACTACTGCCGCATCTGGCTCGTAGCCGGGGGGGGTGGCGACGCGGATGTGGATCCCGCTCATGGCACAGCCCAGCAGCAGGGAATGGGCAACATTATTGCCGTCGCCGCAATAGGCCAAGGTCAGGCCCGCCAGTTGGCCGAAGTTCTCCTGGATGGTGAGCAGATCGGCCAAAACTTGGCAGGGGTGAAACTGATCCGTGAGGGCGTTGATCACGGGAATCTCGGCATATTCGGCAAAGATTTCCAGCTCCCGCTGGTTGTAGGTGCGAATGGCAATGGCGTCCAGGTAGCGGGAGAGAACGCGGGCCGTATCCTGCAGAGGCTCGCCGCGGCTCATCTGCATCGCCGTCGGCACCAGATCTAGGGTGCTGCCCCCGCACTGGGCCATGGCAGCGGTAAAGCTGACGCGGGTTCGGGTAGAAGCCTTCTGAAACAACAGCCCCAGCACCCGGCCGCGCAGATCCACCCGATAGGGATCCCGCTTCAGTTGCGCCGCTTGGACCAGCAAGGCCGCTAGCTCCGCCGGGCTCAGGTCGCTGAGTTTGAGCAGATCCCGCCCGGCTAAGTTGATGGATCCTACAGCTTGCAACCCCGCCATCGCGCTTCACCGCCTCCGCAAACAACTTCCGGCCCGCGCTGCTGCCTGCTCGCCAGCGCAAGGCCGCTACTCAGCAAGGTCTCGCAGCCTGGGCCCCAACGCTGGCTAGAGGGAAGAGGAACGCATTGGCTCCTTGGCCTGTTGCTGGCGGGCCGAGATCTGCGCCTGGAGGGCCTGGATAGCGGCGGCATATTGCGGGTCGGCGGGAGTCGCCACCAACTCGCGATCCCGGCTGAGGCGATTGAGATCTTCTTCGGACAGTTCCACGACAATGTCAGGGGTGATGCCTTTGTGATCGATATCGGTGCCTTTGGGGGTGCGATAGCGGGCGATGGTCACCGCCAGGCCCGACCCATCGGAGAGGGGATGCACCGACTGCACTAGGCCCTTGCCAAAGGTTTGCGTGCCCACGATCACGGCGCGCCGGTTATCCTGCAAAGCCCCCGACAAGATCTCGCTGGCGCTGGCGGATCCTCCATCCACCAAGACAGCCAAAGGCTTGTCGGTGAGGGCGCTGTTGTTGGCCGTGAGGCGATCCTGCTCCCCTTGCCGGTTCACCGTCGAGACAATGCTGCCCCGGTCGATCCACATGCGGGCGATCTCGGCGCTGGAGTAGAGCAGCCCCCCCGGATTGGCCCTCAGATCCAGCACATAGGCGGCCACCCCTTGTTTCTCCAGCTCGCGAATGGCCTGGCGCACCTTGTCGGCGGCATTGCCGGAAAACTGGGTGATGCGGATGTAGCCAATGGGCAGGCCATTTTCCTGGTGAACCGCATAGCGCACGGTGGCCAGCTCAATTCTCTCCCGCACCAGGTCGAACACCTTCAGCCCTTCCCCCTCGCGGCGGATGGTCAGCCGCACCCGTGTGCCCGGCTCGCCGCGAATGAGGCTGACGGCGGTGTTGGTGTCCATCCCTTCGGTGGATTTGTCGTCGATGCGCACGATTACATCTTTGGACTTGATCCCGGCCCGGTCGGCGGGGGATCCTTCGATGGGGGAGATCACCACCAGCTCGTTGGTCTCTTGATCCATGCCCAGCGTGATCCCCACCCCGGTCAGCTCACCGGATGTGTCAATTTGCATGCTGGCGAACTGGTCGGGATCCAAGAAGCGGGTGTAGGGATCGTTCAGTTTCTTCAGGGCTTCGCGAATGGCTGCATAGGCATCTTCTCGGGTGGCATATTCTCGGCTGAGCAGATCCCGCCGCACCGCCTCCCAGTCGACGGAGTTGAAGGAAGGGTCGACGTATTCGCGATTAACAATCTGCCAAACTTCGTCCACCACTTCCTTGGGATCCCGGCGAAACCCTGCCCAACCCGGCATGGATAGCTGCACCCCGACAAGCGACACGGCTGTGACCACTGCAGCCGTTGCACTCACCACAAACCCACGCTTTCTCATTGGCTCTCCTGGAAGACAAGGTCTAAAAGTCGAGGTTAATCTCCAGCTTTTGGGGGTTTCGCCCAGAGGCTCTTCCCTGCCCCAACTTTATCTCAGGGACAAAGCAGTGCTGCCTGCCCCAGCCGGTGGTATCCAAAGTTTGGTAGGCTGCAAATGGTACAGCCCAACTGTGCCCAACGTAGCACAGGGATCCCTGCAAAGGTGCTCTCGCGATCACATTTGCAAAGGCGCTTTTTCTTCTGGAGTCCATGTCTCTTGTAACCGACTCTCCCAGCC
>NZ_JANSHG010000126.1:0-7471 GCF_047461555.1 Synechococcus sp. WC101 | reverse complement strand
AAATCCAGAGCGGTGGGGCGTCCCGTTCTTCAAGCTCAGGAAATGTCCTGCTATTGGGCAGGAGTCACTGGGAAGCCTGCACTCTATGCGTCAGCATGAGTGCGGGAGTACGTCACGTATTCATACTCAAGATAGGGTGGACATGGACCCAGAATAGAGGGGGAAGGAGAAGAGGCGCGTAGCATCTGCTACTGTTCTGAGGACATGGCGAGGAGAAGCTGGCACCACCTAAGGAGCCGCCGGCAACCGGCCAGAGCAAGTTTGCAGAAGATAGGAACCTAAGGACAGAAAAATGGCGACAGCGCGACGGGTGGCACGGGTAGCCGAGCTGATCAAACGGGAGGTCAGCCAAATCCTGCTCTCGGAGATCAAAGATGACCGGGTGGGGGCAGGGATGGTCAGCATTGTGGACGTAGAGGTTTCCAATGACCTGCAAAATGCCCGCATCTTCGTCAGCATCTATGGCGATGAAGCGGCCCAGCAGCAGACCATGGAGGGGCTGGCTTCCGCCACTCCCTTCGTGCGGCGGGAAATCGGTCAGCGCCTCGGCCTGCGACGGGTGCCGACGGTGGTGTTTTTGCAGGATCGCTCTTTGGAGCGGGGATCCCGGGTTCTGGCCCTGCTCAACCAACTGAGACAGCCCGCTGAGGCCCAACAACAGGAGGGATCCCACCCTGGGGTTGAGGGAAGGATGGCGGACACCCCTGGGGGTGAAGAAGACGAATTGAGCGAACAACAATAGTTGCTCGCTTTAAGAGTTGCCCACTTTCGTGCCAACCTGGGGGATCTGCGCTAAAGCTCCGCCTGCTTTGCACAAGCGAGAAAAGAACCTACCTGAATGACCAAGTGGACCGGAGAGGCCTTGGCTTCGCAGCGATGCGGACAACCTCAAAGCAATGTTGTCTCACGGAGAAGTTTTTGGATTTGTTAGGCTTAAGGAAGCCATACGGCCTTTTCCCCGGCCATCTCATCTGTACAGGGCTCAATGTCGGCGGCATGCTTACGCCAACCGGGGCCTTCTGCCCCAATGGGCAGCACCGTCGCTGCCGTAAACCGGCGAAAGGGCTGTAAAGTTGCGGTTTGTGCCTTTTCTGCCTTTTCATGGATGTTCAAAGCCCACTGCAACCGGATCCCGCTTTAGCGGGTGCTACTCCACTCCAAGCTCTGCAAGCTCTGAACCAGAGTGTTGCCGAAGCTTTGGTTTCCTGCTTGAAAGGGCAACCCCAACAAGCCACCCAGCACCTTTTACTGGCTCTGCCGCAGTTAATGGCTGCTCTGGGGGCTTTGAGGCAAAAATCTTCCGTTGGCGTCAGCGGGCCGGAGGCCTTGGTTGAGTCTACAGGCCGGGCCTCAGAAGCCAACCCCAAGCGCATCATTCACATCGAAGGCAACCGCGTGCAAGTGTGGGTGGATAACCAGATTCGGAGCAGTTGGAGCATTTGGTCGGTGGGAGATCTCAAGGAAGTCTGCCGGCTGGCAGAAGAATTTGATTGTGGCCTCAGCTATTCCCTGGGAGATAGCTCAGGGTCGAAGTCAGAAATGCTGCTATTGGCCTCCAGTCCTGCGGAACTGCCGGATCTGCTCTCGAAATCCGAAGACTCTGCTGCCTAGCAGCCCCGTTCTCCGATCGCTGTTTCTCTTGTGACCCCATGCCTATGGCGACACCCCAACGGCTCCAGAAGCTCTTGGCTCAACAGGGGCTGGCCTCCCGTCGCCAGGTGGAAGCCTGGATCCTGGCCGGGCGCATTCGGGTGAACGGGAAGGTGGTCACCGAGCTGGGCTTTAAAGCCGATCCCGAACGGGATCGCGTCGAGGTGGATGGACGGGTGATCCCTTTCGGGGATCCAGCCCGCTACGTTTTGCTCCTGCACAAGCCCCTGGGGGTTTTGTCAACCTGCAAGGATCCGTGGGGGCGCAAGACGGTGCTGGATCTGCTTCCCCCGCCCTGGAACCGGCAGATCCGCCTTTATCCCGTGGGCCGACTGGATGCAGACAGCAGTGGGGCGCTGCTGCTCACCAACGATGGCGACCTGACGCTGAAGCTGACCCATCCGCGCTATCATCTGCCCAAAATCTATCGGGTGCAGGTACAGGGGCGTCCGAGCCGGGCTACCCTGCAACAGTGGCGAGACGGAGTAAACTTAGAGGGGTACACCACTCTGCCGGCAGAGGTGGAGTTCTGCCCTGCTCCCAACTTTGGGTATAGGCAGGATGCCAATTCCTCGTGGCTGAGGGTGGTTTTGTTTGAGGGGCGCAACCGGCAAATTCGGCGCGTAGCGGAGCAGCTGGGGCATCCGGTGCTCAGGCTGCATCGGGAAGCAATCGGCCCGCTGCACCTCGGAAACCTAAAGGCAGGTCAGTTCCGCCTATTGGAGCCCCAAGAGGTTCAGGCTCTGCTAGCCCCTCTTGCCGGTACCGACAGCTTGGCTCTGTTCAGAAGCGCCTCTTTGCACTCTTTCCGTCCCTCTTCATAATTAGCTGTGGGAACTGTGCGCACAATCTCGCACTAGCCTCCTCTCTTCCGCAGGTAGCCGAACGATGCAAGAGTCGGAACGCTCTAAGGACTCGGTCCCGCTAACGCGATTGGAAGCCCTGGGATCCCTGTTGCGGCAAACACGAGAGGCACGGGGGCTGACGTTGACAGATGTAGCCAACGATACATTCATCCGCTCCCAATATCTGCAGGCCCTGGAGGAAGCAGACTTGAGTCGGCTGCCGGAGCCGGTTTACGTGCAAGGCTTCATTAAGCGCTATGCCAACTATCTGGGGCTGGATGGCGAGGCTTTATCTCGGCAAGCTTTGCCACTCCTATCTGCCAAAACGCCCCATGCGCTCCCTCCTCTTACTGCTGTTGGCGAACAGCCGGCCTTTGCCCTGCGCCCCTTTCACCTTTGGGCCGCCTATGTGGTGCTGGTCGTGCTGGCGGTGGGAGGGCTGTCGGCTCTTTTGGACGGCACGGGCAACCCCTTTGGGCATTGGCTGGCCAGCCTACAAAGCGGCGAGGGATCCCAGTCGCAGCCGCGAGCAGCTGACTCCCCTGGGCGCAGCCCAGAACCGACCCTTCGCCAGATGTTTCCCACACTGGATCAGTGGACGCGCATCCAGGGGGTTTTCCCCGACGTGTTGGAGGCCCCGCCGCGCAAGCCGGTGCGCCTTGATATTCGCGTGGTAGAGCGTCCCTCCTGGCTACGAGTCATTGCCGATGGACAAACCGTTTTTGAGGCCACCCTGCAGCCGGGGGCGGAGCTGAACTGGGAAGCCGAGCGATCGATTGTGCTGCGCGCCGGCAATGCCGGCGGGGTGTTGGTGACCTTCAACGACCGCGATCTGGGAGTGATGGGAAGGTTTGGAGAGGTGAAAGAGCTGATGTTTGAGCCGGGGCTAGACATTCAATCCTTCCAATCCTTGCAATAGGGATCCGGCTCGGACGGAGGGGCTAAAGGCCTTGATTGGGTTGAGGTAGGGCAGAAGCGATTTGCCACCCTTGGGATTCCAACTGCTGCAGCAGACGCCAGACTTTGTGCAGATCTTTGTCGCCCGGCTGGCGTTCCACACCGCTGGAGAGATCAATGCCGCTGGGCTGGAGGTGGCTGAGGGCCTGCAGAACATTGTCTGGGGTGAGGCCACCGGCCAGGAGCCAGGGCAAGGGCAGAGAGCGGTGGGCCAACTCTGGCCAGTTGAGGGTTTGCCCAGTGCCACCCGCACGCTGGGGGTGATAGGCGTCCAGAAGCAGAGCCTCCACACAGTCGCCGTAGAGGTGGGCTGCCTCCAGATCTGCCAGGTGGCGAATGCGCAGGGCCTTAATGCGGCGAATGCCAGGGAGCCATTCTCCCAGTTGCCGGCACTCTTCTGGCGATTCCCGGCCGTGGAGCTGAACAGCCGTGAGGCCGCCCACTTCCACCCAGGTGGCAATGGTACGGGGATCCGGATCCACAAAGACCCCCACCTTTTCCACATGGCGGGGTAGGGAGGCAAGCCAGCGGGCCTGGGAGAGAGGCAAATAGCGCGGCGTGTTGGGCACTGCGATAAACCCAAGAGCGCTCACCCCCAGCGCGGCGATAGCCTCCGCTTGATCCTGGCGGGTGATGCCGCAGATTTTGACAAACAACCGGCCCATTGGGATCCCTTCCGACAATCCCCTACTTTTGGTCGGGGCGCATTTGCAGACGATCCGGCTGTGCTGGATGAAGCGTGTTGATCCGGCGCACCATTTGCCACAGCCGTCCAAAGTTACGCTGGTTAAAGTGCATCACCAGCCGCGGCAGATGGGCAATCTCTTCCTCTGCTTCTTCCGGCAAAGCCTCGGTTTGCTCGATCCGGCCCGAGTCGAGAATGTCGGCAAACTCTTCGTTTAAGATATCCAGAGCCTGGGGCGAGAGCTTGGCATTCAAGCGCAAAACCAGCAGTTCCCGCACATAGCGATTGCTGTGAAAGATGCGATAAAAATCTAGGATCTGCTGGCAGGCGTCCCCTACATCGTCGGTTAAGGTGTATAAGAAGAGATCTTCCGGGCTGATCAGGCCGCGGCTGAGTAGATGCTCCCGCACATATTCATCCCATTCTTTCCAGTAGCAACCGCCCTTCTTGTCCACCAGCACCAAGGGCATGAGCTTGGTTTTGCCGGTTTGCATCAAGGTCAGACATTCAAAAGCCTCATCCTGCGTACCAAAGCCACCGGGGAAAAGCACCAGCGCATCGGTTTCTTTGACAAAAAAGAGCTTGCGTGAAAAGAAATACTTAAAGTTAATTACCCGATCGCTGGCGGCAATCACAGGATTGGCCATCTGCTCGAAGGGAAGCTGGATATTCAGCCCAAACGAGTTTTCCAGCCCTGCGCCCCGATTGCCGGCTTCCATAATCCCACCGCCGCCCCCCGTCAGCACCATGAACCCTCGCTGGCTGATGCAGTGGGCGAACAACTGTGCCTGGCGGTATTCCGGGCTGTCCGGCCCTACCCGTGCCGACCCAAAAACTGTTACCTTGCGCTGATGGACATAGTTCTGGAAGGCCGCAAAGCCCTGCTCCAGATCCTCAAGCGTGGCCGCTAGGATCTTAGCGTCCAGGCGGCTGAGATTCAGAGATCCCATCCGCTGCAGCGACTGCAAAACGCGCAGCCAAGCCGTCCGGTTGGGGTAATGCTCCAACTGCTTCAGACGAGTCTCGGCGTTGGAGAAAATTTCCTGGAGAAGAGAAGAAAGGGAATCAGCCAAGCCAGAATCCAGAGTTCTCTGTCATTACTTTACTGCAATAGGCTATCGACGCTAAATGCTACTTAGGCCTTACCCCCGGATCCAAACATAGCGCTCTGAAGCGTTGAGGGCCGCTCCTCCTGCTAGGACCTTAGCTCTCGGCAGGCGTGTCGAAGTGCTTCTCCAGAATTGTCGTTAGAGTTGCCTTGGGCACAGCGCCGACTACCACATCGACCTTCTGGCCTCCCTTGAAGAGCATCAAAGTGGGAATGCTGCGAATGCCATACTGGCTGGCAGTTTGGGGATTCTCGTCTGTATTAATTTTCACAACCTTAACCTTGCCGGCATACTGCTCGGCTATCTCCTGAACCACAGGAGCCACCATCCGGCATGGGCCACACCAGGGCGCCCAGAAATCCACTAAGACCGGAATATCGCTACGCAGCACCTCTGCCTCAAAGGTAGCATCAGCGACGTCTATTGCTGCAGACATGCTTGGAGAACTCCTGAAACAGTACATACCTGTCACTTCAAGCAATTCTATCACAACTTTCTGGGCTTTTGTTTTAGGCCGCAGCAGGCGCCTGCAATTTTCTGCCGGAGGGTCAGGCTGAACAGGCGAGCTTTTTCCAAGCCGAGCGGGGTATTCTGGACTGAAGGAGTGAGAAAGCGTGCAAGGGCCGATGACATTTGAGCTCGGGCCAGAGGGAAGCAATCAGGCTGAAGCCGAGAAGCGGGCTTCCGTCCAGGAAGTGGCTGTGGATTTTATTCGCCACGGCATAGCCGAAGAAGCGCAAGCGGGAGTGGAGGACGCTTTTCGCGCCTTGACCGATGAGGGACGCAAGCGCTGCCGCAAAATTGCCCGCCAACTCAAGGATATGGGCTGGAAGTGGGATCTCCTGCTCACCAGTCCCCTTGTGAGGGCGCGGCAGACGGCGGAGATTTTTTTCGACGAGAACTTGGCCGAAGCTCTAGAAGTGTTTGAGCCGCTGGCCCCGGACGGCAGCTTCGCCGACCTGGTGCGCTGGCAGGCGGAGCGGGATCCCTTCACGTCTCTGGCCTTGGTCGGCCACCAGCCGGATCTGAGCCTGTGGATACAGGCGGCTATTGGCCTGCAGCCGGCCAATCCCCAGGCCATTACCCTCAAAAAGGCAGGCTTGGCCCAGGTGCGCTTTGCAGAAGGCCGTATCGACTATTGCCAGGGATCCCTGACGTTGTTGCTTTCTCCCAAAGTGATATTGCGCTGACTCTGCCCCCCTGATGTAGCTGTGCGAACGTGGCAGCTAGCGTTAACTTTTGTTAAGGTGGTACAAACACCCAGGCGTAGGGAGCATTTCACGATGGCTAAGATCTTCACCCCTGAATTCAACCAGTTTGAGACCATCAACGCCACTCAGGCGTGGTCTTTGTTTTTTACCATCAGCGCCTCCGACCGGCTCCTGGGGGAAGACCCGGCTGTTGGCCGCTACATTACGCTGGCCCTGTTCAGTGCCATTCTCACCGGGATCCTGAATGTGCTGCTAGCGCTGTAGTTGGCGGACGGTCTGAGGCTTTCTGAGACCTCGGTCTTTTGCGTTGTCAAGGGCCCGCCGGCAGTAGGGCTTGGCCTGAGGCAAGGGGGATCCTGCTCTCAGGTTTTTTGCTTTTGAATGGGAGAGGATCCCTTGTTTTTTCTCAGGGTTCTTCTCATGAGCGCTTCGATAAGTTCCCTCAAAACCGAACGTCTGGCGGCGGCCTTGCCCGCCGAGCTGCCGCTGCTGCTTGCGCCAGCGGGGGATTGGGAGTGTGCAAAGGCGGCGGTGGAAAACGGAGCCGATGCCATCTATTTCGGGCTGGAACGGTTCAACGCTCGCCTGCGCGCCCGCAACTTCACCGAAGCGGATTTGCCGGAGCTGATGGCCTGGCTGCACCGGCGCGGGGTGCGGGGCTACGTAACTTTAAATACCTTGGTCTTTCCCGAGGAGCTGGAGGAGGCGGAACGGTACATCCGCGCGATGACAGCAGCGGGAGTAGACGCGGTCATTGTGCAGGATGTCGGCATTGCCCGCCTGGTTCGGCATCTTTCTCCCGATTTCCCCATCCACGCCTCGACGCAGATGACTGTCACCAGCGGCGTGGGAGCTGAGTTTGCCGCCGAGCTGGGCTGCGAGGTGGTGGTGCTGGCGCGGGAGTGTTCCCTCAAGGAAATAGCCAAGATCCGCGCCCATCTGGAAGAGAGGGGATCCCCAATTGCTCTGGAGGTGTTTGTCCATGGGGCCCTCTGCGTGGCCTACTCCGGGCAA
>NZ_JANSHG010000125.1:0-7542 GCF_047461555.1 Synechococcus sp. WC101 | reverse complement strand
GACGGCGAAGATGTGCATTTTCGCAAGGCGGTGCTGACGGATCCCGTCTGTCCTGCCGACTGTCCGCAGCCCTGCCTAGCCGTTTGTCCGCCCCACGCCCTGATCCGGGCAGGCACTTCCACCCAGGTTCACATCCGGGCAGAGCTCTGTTACGGCTGTGGCCGCTGTGAGCCGGTGTGTCCCCACCAACGCATCGCCACCCAAGGCTATCAGGTTGCGGCGGCGGAGATCCTGCCGTCCTTGCTAGAGCTGGGGGTTGAGGCGGTGGAAATCCACACCCGTATCGGTCGACAGAGCCAATTCGCGCAATTGTGGGGATCCCTAAAGCCCTGGCTGCGGTGGCTGCGGGCCGTCTCGATCAGCTTTAACGATGGTCCCGGCCTCGAGGTCTATTTGCGGGATTTGCTGGCCTTGATGGATCCCTTGCCGGAGGTGTTGATCTGGCAGGTGGACGGTCGGCCTATGAGCGGGGATCTTGGAGCTGGCGCCGGCAAGGCCACTCTGAAGTTGGCCCGAAAGGTGTTGAGCATGGGGTTGCCCGGCTATGTGCAGTTGGCAGGAGGAACCAATGGGCAAACGGTGTCGCTGCTGGATCCCCGTTGGCCGGTGGCGGGGGTGGCCTTCGGCAGCTATGCGCGACAGTTGGTGGCCACCTACTTGGAGGGGGGGCCTGGATTGGCAGGTGGGATCCCAGTGGCCAAGCAGTTGGTGCAGCAAGTGAAGCAACGAGCGGTGGCCCCCAGACAAACCTGTTTTTCCAGTGTTTAACAACGTTGCCCGACCATGAGTTTCTTAGTACAGCCCTTCAACCCGTCGGCGGATCGGGAAGGTGCTCCGCACCGCTCCAGCGAACGCACCTCTTTTCCCGGGCAAGTCCTCTACAACGACGATTTGGGCAAGCTGCTGGACGTTCTGCCCGCCTCCATCCGCCAGCGCCTGGAGCAGCATCCCCAGTTGGATCGGCTGGTAGAGGTGGTGCTGGATTTGGGCCGCCGCCCGGAAGCCCGCTTCCCCGGCTTTGCCGATTACCTCTCGGAGGAGGTGGTCACCCGCGCCGACCTGGATCTGGTCATCAGCCAAGTGGGAGAGTTTAGCGGCGACAACCGCGCCGGCATTGCCTCAACTCTGCACCGGATCAGCGCCATTCGCAACCGCCAGGGCACGATCATCGGCCTCACCTGTCGGGTAGGGCGTTGCGTTATCGGCGTCATCAGCATGATCCGCGATTTGGTGGAGCAGGGCCGCTCGATGCTGTTGCTGGGCCGCCCAGGGGTGGGCAAAACCACCGCCTTACGGGAAATTGCCCGCGTGCTGGCGGACGAGCTGCACAAACGGGTCATCATCATCGATACCTCCAACGAAATTGCCGGCGATGGCGACGTGCCCCACCCAGGGATTGGCCGGGCCAGGCGCATGCAGGTGGCCAGCCCGGAGCTGCAGCACAAGGTGATGATCGAGGCGGTGGAAAATCACATGCCGGAAGTGGTGGTGATCGACGAGATCGGCACCGAGTTGGAGGCTCTGGCCTCCCGCACCATCGCCGAACGGGGGGTGCAACTGGTGGCCACTGCCCACGGCAACCGCATCGACAACCTGATCAAAAACCCCACCCTCTCCGACCTAATTGGCGGGATCCAGTCGGTCACGCTCGGAGACGAAGAGGCGCGGCGGCGGGGCTGCCAGAAGAGCGTCTTGGAGCGGAAGGCCCCCCCCACGTTTGAGATTGCGGTGGAGATGCTGGAGCGGGATCGCTGGGTCATCCACGAAGATGTGGCGGCCACTGTGGATCGCCTCCTGCGCAACCGCGAGCCGCTGGTGCAACTGCGCAGCCTGGACGAACGCGGCCAAGTGGTGATCGAGCGCCCCACCCTGTCTGGGCCCCAGTGGCCCCCCCCTGCCGGCAGCACCCTGTCCCCAACACGGGAGCGGGGGGGATGGCGCCGTTCTGGGCGGATGGAAGCTCTGCCCCTAGAACCAAGTGAAACTCGTCTGCGCCAGCCCGGCGAATCTGGCTCGCCTTCGGCCAAGGGGGAGGAATCTGTCCCGCCAGCAGCAGCGGGATCCCGTGCTGAGCCTCAAGTTATGGCCAGCCCCAAGGCAGAGTCCAGGGCTGAGGCGGAAGAGGATGCCGACTGGGAGGAACCTGCTGCGGCTGCCCTGGCAGAACGGCAACGGGATCTGGATGGGCCGCTGAGGATCTATCCCTACGGGGTTAGCCGCTTCCATCTCGAGCAGGTGATCCAGACTTTGAAGCTGTCGGCGGATGTCACCAAAGATCTGGATGAGGCAGATATTGTTTTGGCTTTGCGATCCCAGGTGCGCAGCCGCTCCAAGATCCAGCAACTGGCCCACGCCCGCCAAATCCCGATTCACACCGTCAAGGCCAATACCCTGATCGCCCTTGCCCGCGCCCTGCGTCACATCCTCAACATCGAAAGCGAGGACGGCTCCGATTCCGACCTAGAGCTGTTCATTCGGGCCAGCTCGGGCGACGAAACGGAAGCCTTGGAGGAGGCCCGGCTGGCGGTAGAGCAGATCGTCATTCCCAAGTCCCAGCCGGTGGAATTGCTGCCCCGCTCCCCTCTGATCCGCAAGCTGCAGCACCAGCTAGTGGAGCACTATCACCTGCGGGCCCAGAGCTTCGGCGAAGAGCCCAACCGCCGCCTGCGCATCTATCCCAACTAGCTCCAGCCAGGGTTCCTCAGGCCAGCAGGGATCCGGCGATCATCCCTGCCAAGAGAATGAAGCCCTGGAGGACGTTTTGGCCGAAGATGGCCATGTAGAGAGTGGGAGGGGGATTGACCTGGTGAAGCTGCCAGGTTTGCCGGCCCCAGAGAGCGGCGGCAACTGCCAGGCTAAGGAAATAGACCGCGTGCAACTGCAGGCTGATCCCCACCCCCAAGAGGGCAAGGGCGGCGCCCAAGAAAAACAGCCCCACCGCCGTTGGGGTTTGTCTCCCAAAAAAGCGGGCGCTGGAGTGGATCCCGGCCCGTTCGTCGTCCTCTCGATCCGATAGAGCATAGACCGTATCGAACCCCAACGTCCACAACACCGTGGCCAGCCACAGCCAGCCCAGCCCCTCCTCCCACAGGGGTGTGTGGGGATCTTGGCCGCTCACCGCTGTCCAACTGATGAGCACGGCAAATCCCCAGGCCAGGGCTAGCACCAGTTGGGGCACGGGAAACACCCGCTTAGCCCCCGGATAGAGCAGGATCACCGGCACTGCCGCCACACAGAGGGCAAAGCTGACCGGGTTGAGAAAAAGCGCCAGCCCCGCCGCACAGGCCAAGGTCAGCAGCGCCATCACGATGCCGACGGCAACGGTCAGTTCGCGGCTGGCCAAGGGGCGGTTGCGGGTGCGCTCCACCAAGGGATCCAAATCCCGATCCCAGAGGTCGTTGATCACACAGCCCGCCCCGCTGGTGGCCAAGCTGCCCAAAATCATGATCCCCACCAGCGGCCAAGGCGGCGTTCCCCGTCCGGCCAGAAAAGCCCCCCACAAAGCCGGGATCATCAGGATCAGCCGCCCTGCCGGCTTATGCCAGCGCAACAGCCGTAAAATCGCTCCGCCAGTGGCCCAGAGTGCAGAAGGAGAGGCAGACATAGCCAGGTCGAAAGAGGGCCAGTTGCCGAGAGGAATGGAGCTCCGCACCGATCTTAAATCATCCTAAACTGGCCCGCCCTGGAACCCTTGTCGTCACCCTCGCCGTCTCTACTTTTTGGCCAGCATTTGGCTCCTCTTTTCCCACTATTGGCCAGCCTGAGAAGTTTGATATCCTAGCGGGGGGCTGCTGTTGAGGGTGATGAACTTTGCTGCTTTTCCCCTGTGAGGCCGTTCGCGCAAGCGAGACGGAGTCTGCCATGCAAGCAACCCTTTCCATGACCAGTCAACTTCCCGAAGTTCAAGTCAAGGAAGCTCCTCCCCTTCTGGAGACTCTGCTGGTGGTGGACGATGAGGATGCAATCCGAGAAACCGTTGCCGTTGCTCTCGAAGAACAGGGATACCAAGTTTTGCAGGCCGCCGATGGTCGACAAGCGCTGGAGCTGGTTCACACGGCCGAACGGCTGGATTTGATGATCTTGGATTTGATGCTGCCCGGCTTGAACGGCTTGGATCTGTGCCGGCTGTTGCGCCGGGAGGGCAACACCATCCCCATCCTGATGCTGACGGCCAAAAGCAGCGAGACCGACCGGGTGGTGGGCCTGGAGCTGGGAGCCGACGACTACCTGACCAAGCCCTTCGGCATGCGGGAGCTGATCGCCCGCTGTCGCTCCGTGTTGCGCCGTCGGCAGCAGTCCCACGCCAGCGAGGCCACGGTGCTCCGCTACGGGGATATTTGCCTGTTTACCCAAGAGTGTCGCGTCTTGGTGCGGGGAGTGGAGGTGAGTTTCTCGCCTAAGGAGTTCCGCCTGCTGGAGCTGTTTATGTCCAACCCTCGCCGCGTCTGGACGCGGGAACAGCTCTTGGAGCGCATCTGGGGATCCGACTTCATGGGCGACAGCAAAACCGTGGACGTCCACATCCGCTGGCTGCGGGAAAAGTTGGAGCTGGATCCCAGCAACCCAGAGTATTTGGTGACGGTGCGCGGCTTCGGCTATCGCTTTGGCTAGGGTTGGGAACTCCTCTCACGCCAGCGGCGGGCAAAAGAGAGGGCTTCGGCGCGGGTTTGGATCTGCCCCGCGGCCTGCGCCTCCTGTAGAGCCTGCAGCAACTGGCCCACCCAGGGTCCGGGTTTAGCACCCAAGCTGTGCAGCAGGTCGTTCCCATCCAGCAGGGGCACCAAATGGGCCAGGGGATCCTGGGGATCTTCGTAGCGCCGGAGCCAGGATTCTATCTCTTGGGGGCTGCTGCCGGTGGCTGCTGCCAGCAGGGCCAGGCCGCCGAAGAGGGATCCCGCCTGGTGATAGAGCCGCCACTGTTGTCCGGGAGTGGGGGAATGGGTCAGAAGCGTTTGCAACAGGGGTAGAAGCTGGTGCAGCTTCTGGATGGCCCGCATCTCGGCGCGGCTAAAGCGCAGCCGTTCCAGCTCGGCTTCCACCGTCTCGGCAGGGGTGCCCGCCGGATCCCACAGCAGGGCTGCCAACACCGTTGCCAACAGGCCGCCGCGCCGATCCGCCAAAGGCTGGGCCAGCTCCGCCAGAGTGCGGGGATACTGAAGCTGCCAGATCTCGGCCCATTGCCACACCGCTTGGGCCTGGGCAAAGCCGGGGCTCTGGGGCGCTAGGCGGGGCAGCCAAGCCGCTAGCAGACCTGCCGCCACCGCTGCCTGCAGGTGGGCCAAGCCGGGGATCCCCGTCTCCAACAAGGTCACCACCTCGGCCCGCACCCGCTCTGCCGCCACCCTGGCCAAAAGGGGGGCCCGCTGACGAATCGCCTCTGCCGTGGCCGGATCCAGCGCAAACCCCAGTTGAGCTGCCTGGCGATAGGCCCGCAACAGCCGCACCGGATCGGCACTGAGGTTGTCGGGGTGAACCATGCGCAGACACCTCTGCTCAATGTCTGCCCGCCCCCCCGTGGGATCCAACAGGTGCCCCTCCTGCAGTTCCAGAGCCAGGGCATTGCAGGTGAAGTCCCGCTGCCGCAGATCTGCCTCCGGGGTGGGGCCCACCTGCAGGGCCGCGTCCACCGTCGCCGCTGTGGGGGTGGAAGCCCCTCCTTGGCCCAGCACGATGCGGGCAATCTGTCGCTCCGCATCCAGCACCACAAAGCCGGCCTTCAGCCGCCGCGCCACCCCCGCCGCCCACCCCACGGGATCCGCCGGACACATTAAATCCAGATCCACCGGCCCCTTGAAGTCTCCAGCCTGGCCCCGCAGCCAAGCCAGATAGGCATCCCGCAGGGATCCCCCCACCCAGTAGCTCCTCTGGGGCAGCCACTCTTTGGGAAAGGGCAGCCGTTGGCGGAAATAGGTCAGCAGCCACTTGCTCAGCAGGGCTTCGCTCATCGATGTGCACAGGGGGGAGACTTCGATGATCTAAAGGGCTAGGATCCCCAGAGCGCAAGCAACCAGACAGGCCGTACCCTCACCTGACCGCTGCGCAAAAACAAGCGATTGCTTTTGGGGATTTGACCCTCGCTTGCCCAGGCCCGCTCGCGGCCTGGATCCCTTTTAGCTATCGCTCCAGCAGCGAGCCGCCCACCGCCGCCGGTACAAAAGCAGGTGCTGAAGTGAGCAGATGGGGCCGCACCAGCGCCACCAGCCCGGCAATAAACAGCGGGTCGGCATTCAACGCGGGCACGCGGCGAAACTCGCGGATCCCAGCCTGGTGGGCCAGCTCCCGATACTCGATGTCGATCTCCTGCAGGGTTTCGATGTGCTCCGACACAAAGCTAATCGGCACCACCAGCAGTTGCCTGACCCCGCACGCTCCCAGCTCTGGGATCACCGTCTCGGTATAGGGCTGCAGCCAGCGCACCGAGCCCACCCGGCTCTGATAGGAGAGGGTGTGGCGATTGGGGCGCCCAACTTCCCGCCAGATGAGCTGGACGCAGGCCTCCATCTCCTGCTGGTAGGGATCCCCGGCCTGGGTGACATAGCTTTCGGGAATGCCGTGGGCGCTAAAGAGCACATGCACCCCTGCCGGATCCTCGAAGGCATCCAACTGCTCCCGGATGGCCCTAGCCATGGCCTGGACATACTGGGGCTGGTCGTACCAAGAGCAGATCTGGCGGCGCTCGATGCGGGCCAGCTCCGGGTCTTCGGCCCAGAGGCGATCCAGGAGTTTGAAGCTGGAGCCGGTGGTGCTGATGGAGTACTGCGGGTAGAGCGGCAGCACCACCAGGCGGGTGATCCCATCCGACTTGATCTGCTGCACCACCGACTCGATCAGCGGGTGCCAATAGCGCATGGCCACATACACCGGCACGTCGTAGCCCGCCGCCACCAGTTGAGCCTGCAACGCTTGTGCCTGGGCGGCGGTGATGCGCCGCAAAGGGGATCCCCCCCCGATGGCCGCGTAGTTGCGCCGGGATTTGGGCGCCCGCAGCGTGGAGATGGCCCAGGCAAAAGCCCTCTGCAAAAAGGGAAAGGGCAGGCGGATCAGCTCGGGATCGGCAAAGAGGTTGTAGAGAAAGGGCTGCACATCAGCCTGGGTCTCTGGCCCCCCCAAGTTCAGCAGGAGCACGCCGCTTTTGGACATGACAAACCCAATGACCTTCCTTATCCACTGTAGGAGGTCTTGCCCCCCAGCGGGGAAGGGGCATTAAGTTTTCTTGCAACCTTTCTCAGCTTTCTCTCGGCCCCCATCCTTAGCCAGGGATCCCCCCTCCTCCCCTACTGCTCCGCCCGGTGTCAGCTAGAAACCGCAGGAGCCCCGCGCTCTGGCGCAGCCGAGCGTCGGGAGGAATGCGGTCTGTTGATGTATAGTGACAGCATGACCCAAGTCTTGACTATTTCCTGCGAACTGTTCGCGCTAGCGGGACGGAGTCCTATCGGAGTCGCAAGCCGCCAAGTTAGATGCGACGCTGGACGCCTTTGTGCAGGCCTTGAACTGGGTCAACCAAAACACGCCGGAGAAGATCCTCAACGCCCTTAAGCTCCA
>NZ_JANSHG010000124.1:0-7572 GCF_047461555.1 Synechococcus sp. WC101 | reverse complement strand
GGGAAGCTGGATGAGAGTGAGGTTGGAGCCCCCCAGTTGGGGGCCTAGAGTGTTCGCCCGTCCGCGGATGCCCAAAGCCTGCAGGGCATTGGCCGTTTGGCTGACAGGAATGGTGCAGGTATCCACTTTGTAGATGGGCACCGAGGCCACGGTGAGGGCAGAGACACTGGTGAGTTGGACCACGGTAAAGGAGGCGGTGCCGTTGTAGGCAAAGCAAAAATCCCGAAAAGCCTCCGGCACATTGGCAGCGCGAATGGGGCGCTCATCGTCAAAGCCGCCCGACTCGGCAAAGATGTTGCGGATGGCAAACCCTCCGAAAAAAGCCAGCAGGGCCACCACCAGCAAAGCCGTCAGATCCGAGGAGGAGATCCCCCCTGAAGATCTGCCGCTGCGGCCTCCCCCTCCATATCCTCCTCTTCCCCCGTAGCTGGAGGTGGAGCCATAGTCACCCCCGTAGGAGCTGGCATAGGCGGAAGAGCGGGCGGATCCGTCGTAACCCCAGTTGCTGGAGATAGGGCGCCGGGGAACCAAGGCTTGTCCGGCACGGCTGGGCCGGGGCCGAGAGGACTCCGTCTCGGCACCCCGCGAAGATCCGGCGGCAGCTTCTCGGGCTGAGCTGGCCCTCTGTCCTCCGCGCCCAGAGAGACGAGCAGCGGACGTCTTGCCATCGTTTTGCCTCTCCTCATCCTCTAGCCAGTCTTCGGCACCTCCAGTGGAGGGAGTAGAGCCGTCCTCCGGCAAGGGGGGCGGGGAACGCCGGCCTTGGGACTCTGGGCTGTTGGGAGCTTGGCCGCGGCTTCCCTCGCCGGCAGCAGCCGTTGAGTCTGGAATACGGTTTGGATCTCGGCTTGGATCGCGCTCCTCAGAGAAGGTCATTCTTCAGGCTCCCAACGCAAAACTGGCACTCCCATCTTCCTGTACCGAGGAAACCTTTTGACAGGTAGGATCCACAGAGCTGCAGCCTTAGGGTTCAAGGGATCCCCCCCGCGGCCTCGTGAAACCTTTTCTGGCCCAGGCTGCTGCCATTGTCTCGGCCCCCCTCGTGGAGAATGCAGCCGTACCTTCAAGCTAGCCTAGACTGCGCTCCAAGATGAGGAGCTGTTCTTTCAGGGCTCTCAGGGCCTGGCCGCGGTGGCCGACCGCTTCTTTTTGCGCCGGGCTCATCTCGGCGAAGGTCAGCCCCACTTCGGGCACCCAAAAGAGGGGGTCGTAGCCAAACCCTCCCTTGCCCCGCCGCTGAGCCAGGATCTCCCCGTGGCAGATGCCCTCCACCAAGGCCCGCACCTGGCCCTGGGGATCGACAAGGGCAATGGCGCAGTGAAAGCTGGCTTGGCGGTTGGGGATCCCTTCCATCTCCCGCAGCAGCCGCTGGATGCGGGCGGCATCGTCGGGGGCATAGCGAGCGGAGTGGATCCCGGGGGCGCCGCCAAGGGCTGCCACCGCCAGGCCGGAGTCATCAGCAATGGCCCACTCCCCCAGCGATTCTGCCACGGCCTTGGCCTTGAGAAGGGCATTTTCGGCAAAGGTGCTGCCGCTCTCTTCCACAGTCAGCTCGGCAGGCAGGGGGCGCAGCTCCCAGGCAGGGGCATGGAGCTGAAAAAAGGTGCTGAACTCCCGCCATTTGCCGGAGTTGCTGCTGGCCAAGATCAAGGGGCGTGCCATAAGGGTATCTTAGGGGAAACCAGCAGACAGTGGGGGGGCTGCCCAGGGGCTCAGGGGATTTCCAGAACCATGTTGTGCAGCGCCGTGTTGATCACCAGGGTGGATCCGCACCGCTCCACCTTGCCCCCGTCCCAGTGCATGTGGCCGCAGATGTAGTAGCGCGGCTGCAGGTGATCCACCAAGGGGCGCAAGGTGGGCATGCGGCGGTGGTACCATTTTCCGCCTTCGTCCAACAGGCCCCGCGGCGGCGCGTGGCTGAGCAACAGGTCAATGGGGCGAGGAGGTTGACCGTAGAGGGTGAGCAGCTCCTGCAGATGGCTGCGGGTGAGGGTCCAGCTCCAACCCCAGGGGGGAGTCCAGGGCACCGCCAGCACTTGGAGCCCCAGCCACTCAAAGCAACAGGACTGGGTAATCGCCCGCCCCCAACTGCCAGCCAGCGGCTCCAGAACAGAGGCTGCCGGATCGTGGTTGCCGGGCAAAAAGAGCCAGGGCTTGCCCAGACTGTCCACCGCCGCCAGAAAAGATTGCAACTGGGCCACCTCGGCTTGGGCTGTGGGGTGAAAGCCTTGAGTGGCTTTGCAGGAGGGCTTGCCGGCCTTGGAACAGAAATCGCCGCAGTTGATGTAAGCATCCACTTGGGGCAGATGGTCAAGGGCCTGCCGGATCAGCCGGTCGTTGCCGTGGTAGTCGGAGCCGAGGAGCAGTTTAATTCCCATAGGCTGGCGGGAAGCGAGGGGTCTATTGCGGACGAGATCCCTGCAGCAGGGCAGCCACTTGTTGCCAAGAGCTGCGGTACCAGGCCCGCTGGGCCTCCAGCTCCTCTTCCAAAGATCCTGTCGGGCCAAACTCTGGACAGGCATACCCCAGGGAGCGCAGGCCGGCCACTAACAGCGCTGGCGACAGCCACCATTGCTGGGCCAAGCGTAACAGATCCACCTGGGCTTGGTTTTGCAGGTAGTGGCGCAATTGCCGTTGTAAGGCAGCGGCGGAGGGCAGAGGCACCGCCTGGTGGTGCAGGACAATCAGCAGCGCGTCGCCGGGAGTGCAGGAGAGCAACCACTTGAGGTGCTCCAAAGAGGGAGGCCAACTCCACAGCCACAGTTGGTTGTAGCGATGGCCAGCTTGGGGGCGGTCGTAGTGGAGGGTCAGGGAGGGATGCTGCTTCGGTGGCAGGACAAACGTAGGGCGCCGGAAGCCGTAGAGGAGGATCGTTCCCCGCGCCTGGGGCAGGAGGGCAGAAAATCGAGATACAGCCTGCCAACGCAGCGGTTGGGTGGGCTGGGGGGCAGGGCGGTAGATCAGCAGGGGGGAGGGTGCTGCCTGGGCGCCAGCTTTGGCATCGGAGAGGGTGGGAGCGACGGCGGCGGGCGAAAGATCGGCAGAGCTGGCTTCTGCGGCAGGCCGGATCCCAAGAATCTCCAGCTCCAGTTGGGTTTCTTCCCCCCACCTTTTGGCCTTGAGGGTGTAGGCGATGTCAATCTGCGCCGGCAGGGGATAGGCGGCGGCCCCTCGCCACCAAATGGCCCACAGGGGACGGCTGCGGGCTTTGGCTGGGGCAGCAAGTGAGGATCCTGCCCCGTCTAGGCCCCGGCTGACGGGATCCCGGAGCAGCAGCTTCAGGTGGCCGGGGGTATCCTCCCCCCTTTGGGCAGGCTGTGGGCAAAATCGCTGCTGTTGCAACACCTGCAGGTTGCGGCTGCAAAAGACCGGCTCCGGATTGCCGATGCCACAGGGCTGCAACCGCTGCAGCTCGCGGTAGAGGTCGAAGGTGAGATCCGCCAGTGCCACCTCCGCGTCGATCTGCACCAGGGGACGGATTTGTTCCGGCTGCAACCGCTGTTGGGCAAATTGCCGAAGCCGCTCTTCCAAAAGAGGCCAGTTTTCCGCCCTCAGGCTAAATCCCCCCGCCGCCGGGTGGCCGCCGTGTTTGCTGAACAAATCTTTGCAAAACTCCAACGCCTGAAACACGTCGAACTCCGGGATCCCCTGCCGCGCCGAGCCGGTAATCTCCCCCTGGGGCGACTGGCTGCCGATAAACACCGGACAGCCAAAACGCTCCGCCAGCCGCGAGGCCACCAGGCCAATTACCCCTTTGTGCCAGCGCTGCTGCGGGGATCCCAAAATCGTCAACACTCGCTCTTGCTGCAGATCCCGCCCTTGCCGGGCGATTTGCTCCAGGGCCTCCGCCTCGATGCGCCCACACATCTGCTGCCGCACCTGGTTGAGGCGTTCGCAGCGGCGGGCCAGTTTTTCTGCCTGCTGCGGATCGTCGGTGGTCAGCAACTGGATCCCCAGCTCCGGTCGGCCAATCCGCCCAATGGCGTTGATGCGCGGCCCCAGGCCAAACCCTACCCACTCTGGCCGCAGCTCCTCTGGGGATCCCGTCATTCCCATCACCGCCAAGAGGGCGCGGATCCCGGCCACCTGGGAAGTGGGCAAGAGAGCCAGCCCCTGCCGCACCCAAAGGCGGTTAACTCCCGTCAGCGGCGCCAAATCGGCAATGGTGCCCACCGTAAACAGTTCCAGCGCCACCCGCTCCAAATGTTCGTCCCCGCGGCGCTCTGCCAAGGCCTGGGCCAGGAGGTAGGCCACCCCCACCCCGGCCATCCCCCGATAGGGAGAAGAGAGGGGGAGCTGTTTGGGATTAAGGATGGCGTCGGCAGGGGGCAACTGGGGGGGCAAGTCGTGGTGATCCGTCACGATCACCGTCAAGCCCAGCTCTTTGGCCAGTTGGATGGGCGCATGGGCGGCAATGCCGTTGTCCACGGTGAGGATGAGGCGTACCCCCTCGCGGTGCAGCTCCTGCACCATGCGGTTGTTGAGGCCATAGCCCTCCCTGAGGCGGCTGGGGATGCGGTAATACACTGGAGCGCCCCGCAGCGCCCGCAGCAGCAGAGCCGTGCTGGTCATGCCGTCGGCATCGTAATCGCCGCAGATGGCAATGGGCTCTTGTCGGCGAATCGCCCCCTCCAGCAATTCCACCGCCAGCGGCAAATCGGCAAAATCTTGGCTGGGCGGGGGCAGGTGGACGGGATCCGGCTGCAAATACTGCTGCACGGCAGCAGGGCTGGAGAGGCCGCGATTGAGCAAGATCTGAGCCAAGACGGGCGAGACCCCCACCGCCTCAGCCAAGCTCTGGGCAGCCAGTGGGTTCACAGGCTGAAACAGCCAGCGTTGGTCAGGGATCCCGGCCATGGCCATCGGTCTTCAGATAGCGGGTAGCAGTGCTACAGTTGGCCTATGAGCTATCTTTTGACCCTAACCCAAAAACGCCTCTCTGCTCCTCAGTCCGCTGCCCATGTATTCTCTGCTGCTTACCTATGGCCTCAACCCCTTGGCGGGACTGAAGCTGTTGGTCAAATCTCCTGAGCAGGCCTCTCTGTGGACGTTGGCCCAACAGCTCTGGAGCCGCCCCGGATCCCGGCAACGCGGGCCGCGCCTCCAAATCTCTCTGGGCCGCCTCGTGCCCGAACAGACCGAGCGACTGTCTAAATTGGAGGTGCTGCTGCGCTTGCGGTTTTTCATCGCCATCGAAGCCGCAACGCCGGAGCAGTCTCTGCCAGCCCTCCCCTCCGGCCAGGGATCCGCCATCCAGCTTGCCCGCTACACGGAGGGCTCACAGCAGTACAAGACGGAGATCATCCGCTTTGCTCTGGGGGGATCCCCGGCCCTCCGCCGACCGAGTCGCCAGCGCTATCGTCGCCGTCGCTTCTGAAGACCGCAGGTGACAGGGGTTGTCAAACCCTCCTCGGCCAGCGGCGTGTCTATACTAGAGGTACACTAAATCTGCGCTTCTCCCGTGAACGCTGGGCTGCGTAACCGCCGCAGATGGATTGCTCGCCTGTGGCTTGCCTCAGGGGGGACGACTTGTACAGGCCTCCTTCCATGCGTCCCTTGGCTGCGACCGGCGATGGCGACGGCGCTCGTGGCCGGATCTCTGGCAGCTTTTGCCCTCGCCCTGCCTGCTGCTCTGGCGCTGACGCGTTACCAAGTTCACGTGTTGGCCGATGGGGCAGCCGAGCTGGCCAAGGTGCGCGCCCAGGTGCCGGACGCCTATTTCGTGCAAGGGGATGGACAAGTGTTCATCTTAGCGGGGACGTTCATCAACCGCAACCACGCCCAACGCCGCCAAGCGGAATTGGAACGGCTGGGGTTGCCGGTGCGGGTGGTGAGCCGCCAAGAGACGGATCCGCCCCTGCCGCCCGCTTTTCCCGCTCCCTCCCCCAGTCCTGCCCCGCCAGCGCCAACGGCTCCCCCCTTCGATCCGCAGCGGCCCTTTGCCACCCAAGTGCCCAACCCTACTGGGGATCCCCGGCTGGAAGAGCGGGTGCGCCGCTTCTTTCCAGGGGCTGCTGTGGTGCAATACCGCGGCCAGGCGGCTTTGCAGACGGGCACCTTCTCCCGCCTGTCGCTGGCGCAGGATCAGGCCCGCTGGCTGACCGCCCAGGGCCTGCCGGCGGTGGCGGTGTCGTTGGCAGGAGAGGAAGCTGTGGGGGATCCCGACTCCAACCCACCTCAGGGGGAGCGCTACTGGGTGTTGGTGGCCGATCCCAGCGGTGAAAAATGGCCTGCACTCCAACAACTGCTAGAGGGATCCCTGCCCTTGATCTACGACGACCTGCGGGTGGTGCGCACCGGCGGGTTTGCCGACCCCGCTGCTGCCGCCGAACAGGTGCGGTACTTGGCCGACCAAGGCTACGAAGCCGGGATCTTCCCCGCCGATCTGCGCCGCTCTCGACCGCTTCTGGTTCAGGATCCCACCCCCTCTGCCGCATCCCTGCGCGCAGAAGGCACGGGCGGATTTTGGGTGGTGGTATCCGCCGGGGCAGAGGCGCTGCCCAAGCTCCAGCAGTTTGCCCCTGACGCTTTTGTGCGCGGCTCAGTGATTCAGGTGGGCACCTACCGGCAACGGGCCAATGCCGAACAGGCGCGGCGTGCTCTGGCTGAAGCAGGGTTTGACGCCCGCATCCTGCCCGTCGAGTAGCGGCAGCCGGATTCAGCCCCTCTCCCTCAGGGATTCCCTCACCCCCAGCCCCTCTCCCTCAGGGAGAGGGGAGATTAGGAACCGTTTCGCGGCTGTTGGGAATAGCTCCATCGGGCTGCTTGGGCCTCGCTGCCCTTTGCACCACTGGTTGGAATCGCCAGGGATCCTTCTTCCAGTGAGATCGCCGCCAGCGTGAGGCGCAAGGTTTCCGCCTGCAATTGGGCTGGGCTGGCCAAGGGATAGGCCAACTGTTGCACCAGTTGGGGGCGATCCCCGCCGCCAAGATCTAGGCCGGGATCCAACCAATCCAACTGCCGCTCGCGGGCTTGCTTTTCCTCGACGCCGCCGAGGCCGAGCCAACGCCGAAAGCTGGGCCAAAGGTGCTGAGGCAAGGGTCGCACCCGCCCCGGCACGGCTCTGTCAAAACAAATGAGAAAATCCGCCTTCCAGCCGTTGCAGGCTGGACAAAGAGGCTGCAGGTTGGCAGCCGTGTTGGGCCCCCCACGGCTAAGGGGGATGATGTGATCCTGGACAGGGGCGGATCCCACCTCCGGCCAGGGCTTGCCACAGCAAGGGCAGCAGGGGTACCAACGCAACAGTTGCCAGAACTCGGCGGCGGCCACCTGGCCCGTCAGGTCGTAGCTGCCCCGTTTTTCCCTGGCGCGGGCAGCCTTCTGTTTCTGGCGTTCTCGGCTGGCACAGGTGGGGCAGGGATCCGGCCGAAACAGGAAACTATCTCCGCACTCTGGGCAACGATAGGGACTCGACATCTGGACTTGAGGCTCTAACCGGGCTAGAGGGCTTGCTTGGCCTGTTGCAGCGTCTGCTCAAACACCTCCAAAGGCTGCGCCCCCGAAAAAGAAAGGCCGTTCAAGATGAAATGAGGGGTGCCGCCGATGCCCAGTTGAGAGGCCAGATCCATATCT
>NZ_JANSHG010000123.1:0-7774 GCF_047461555.1 Synechococcus sp. WC101 | reverse complement strand
GCCGGGCAGGCAACGAAAGGAGACTGGACAAGAAGGACAGCCCTTTGTTGTCGCTTTCTCAAGGCTCACCCCAGAGGAGCTCAATGATCCGGGTGGCTTTTGGCAAAATGGCAGTTACAGCCTGCTTGGGCAAAACCCGTATCGTCACACGAGCTGAAACCTTACTCAGGTAAGGTTTTTTCTGTGGGCTATATTCCTTTGAACCGCAAGCTCTAGAGAGCACCAGTAGCCTATCACAGGCTAGCTCAGTTTCGATCCCTGTTTTTCAGAAACGCCACATTCTTTCTGAGCAGTATACTCGTTTACCTTAAGCAGATATGATTTTGTTCGTTCAAAAACCTAAAACTCTCTCGGATGACAATTGAGAGTCATCGAGAACAAATCATTCACCGGAGTCGTCGGCGCCAGAAGGGAGGATCTTCCCGGTTATCAACCAGTTATCCCCCACAGTCTGCAGTTGCGGCTCCAACAGTTGCCAGCTTTGGTTCACATCCGGGATCCCTTCTCCTGCTACGGGGGTTGGCGCGTCGGCCCCGCCCAAGATCTTGGGAGCGATGAAGGCGGCCACCTTCTGGATGGCCCCATCTTTAAGGGCTGCCCAGGCCAAGGTGCCGCCGCATTCCCAGAGGGCACTCAGACAGCCTCGCTCAAAGAGAACCTGCGCCGCTTGAGCCGGGGTTACTTGATCCAGGTGCAGCAGCTCCACCCCTTGCTTGGCCAGGGATCCCCAGAGGGGATGGGCTTCAGTGGCCTCGGTAATCACCAAAGTTGGCGCCTCCTCCGCTCGCCACAGGTGGGCCAGCGGGGGCAGATTCAGAGAGCGGCTGAGAACCACTCGCAGGGGCTGGGATCCGTGAAAATCCGGCAGGCGGCAGGTAAGGTGGGGGTTATCGTGCCAGACGGTGCCGGAGCCCACGATGACTGCATCGTGCCAGGCCCGCTGGCGGTGAACCCACTCTCGCGCCAGCGGATTGCTGATCCAGCGGCTGTGGCCGGTGGCGGCGGCGCTCTTGCCGTCTAGGGTCATGGCGTATTTGAGCAGGCCAAAACACCGTTTCTGCACAATCGCGAAGGCAAAGCCTTCGTTGAGCTCCTGACATTCCTGCTCCAGCACCCCCACCGTCACCTCAACCCCTGCCTCCTGCAGGCGGCGGATCCCTTTGCCGGCCACCAGGGGATTGGGATCCTGCATTCCCACCACCACCCGCCGGATCCCGGCAGCCAGGATGGCCTCGGTACAGGGAGGGGTGCGCCCGTAGTGGTTGCAGGGCTCGAGGTTGACGTAGAGGGTAGCGCCCTTGGCCAGGGATCCCGCCTGTTGCAAAGCCAACACCTCGGCATGGGGCTGGCCGGCTCCCGGATGAACGCCTTCCCCCACCACCTGATCCCCCCGGACAATAACGCAAGCTACCCGCGGGTTAGGGGAGGGGCGCTGCGGTGTGGAGCGGGCCAAGGACAGGCACCGTTCCATCCATTGCCGATCCGAGTTCATAAGGGGCCGGGATCAAGCTACAGTTGCTCTGGATTCTAGCCTTGCCATCTGGGGAACAAAAGCCGACCCGTTCCCTTCAAGTGCGCGACGGATCTGGGCGCTGTTGGCGACTTCACCCGCTGGCCCGTCCAGGAGCTGGAGGGCGTTTTTGGTAAGCTGGTTACAGCCTTGGCAGAAGGGATCCCATGGACAGCCTTCAACTTTGGCAGCGCTACTGCGATTGGCTCTACTACCATCCCGAGCTGGAAATTTTTGTTGATATCAGCCGCATCCGTTTTACTTCCGCTCAGGTGGAAGCGCTGCGGCCTGCCTTTGCCCGCGCCTTTGCCGAGATGCAGGCCCTAGAAGCCGGGGCCATTGCCAATCCCGACGAAGGCCGCCAGGTGGGCCACTACTGGCTGCGGGCGCCGGAGCTGGCTCCTAGCGCCGAAATTCGGCAGGCAATTCAAGACTGCCTCGAACAGGTGGAGAGCTTTGCCAAGAAGATCCACTGCGGCACGATCCCAGCCAGTGGGGGAGGGCGTTTCACCGAGCTGCTCTGGATTGGCATTGGCGGCTCGGCTCTGGGGCCACAATTTGTGGCGGAGGCCCTGGCTCCGCTGCAGCCGCCCTTGAACATTCACTTCATCGACAACACGGATCCGGACGGGTTTGACCGGGTGCTGGGACGGCTGGCCGGCAAACTGGGACAAACCCTGGTGGTTGTCACCTCCAAATCCGGCAACACGCCCGAGCCGCGCAACGCCTTGGTGGAAGTGGAGCTGGCTTACCGGAAGGCAGGGATCCCCTTTTCTGCCCATGCAGTGGCCATCACCGGCCCCGGCAGCCAATTGGAGCAGCAGGCGCGGCAGGAGGGGTGGCTAGCCGTTTTTCCCATCTTCGACTGGGTGGGGGGGCGCACCTCGGAAACTTCCGCGGTGGGCCTGCTGCCGGCAGCGTTGCAGGGGATCGACATCCGGGCTTTGCTGGCCGGAGCTGCCACCATGGACAAAGCCACCCGCGTACCCCATCTGGAGCGCAATCCTGCCGCCCTCTTGGCCATGACCTGGTACATCGTCGGCGAGGGGCGAGGGCGCAAGGATATGGTGGTTTTACCCTACAAAGACCGCCTGGCGCTGTTTAGCCGCTACCTGCAGCAGTTGGTGATGGAATCTCTAGGCAAGTCCCACGACCTGCAGGGCAACCGCGTGGAGCAGGGCCTAACCGTCTACGGCAACAAGGGCACCACCGATCAGCACGCCTACGTGCAGCAGTTGCGGGACGGCCTCAACAACTTCTTCGTCACCTTCATCGAGGTGCTCCAGGATCGCGAGCCGGGGATCCCTTCCCCCTTCGTAGAGCCCGAGGTAACCAGCGGCGACTATCTGGATGGCCTGCTGCAGGGCACCCGCCAAGCCCTCTACGAAAACGGGCGCGACTCCGTCACCATAACGCTGCCGCGGGTGGACGCCCGCTCCGTGGGGGCCCTGATTGCCCTCTACGAACGGGCAGTGGGCCTCTACGCCTCTTTAATCCAGGTCAACGCCTACCACCAGCCGGGGGTGGAAGCAGGCAAGAAAGCGGCCAGCGCCGTCCTGCAGCTCCAGCGCCAGGTGCTGGAGGTGATGCGAGAGCAAAAGGGATCCCTGACCTTGCCCCAGTTGGCGGAAAAACTGGGCTGCCCAGAGCGCATCGAGACCCTGTACTGGATTGTGCGGCATCTGCAAGCCAATGGCCGCAGTCTAGTGCTTGTGGGGGATCCTGGCCGACCCTTGGAGCTAAGCATCCAGCCGCGCCCGGCCTGAGGGTTTAGAAGAGGCAGCCTGAAGAAAGATCTGTATCTCACCTTAAACCCCTCCTGGGCAGCCGGCCTGTCTGCCTAGAATCGAGCAAGAGGCTACTCCAGGAGGAGACTATGGACCAACCTGCCGCCGTCCTGCCTTTACAAACCCCAAAAGATGTCTCCATCGAGGACATTGAGCAGGAGCTGAACAAGATCTGGTCCTCCAAGGGAGAGAGCGTTGCCGCCCGGGCTGCCACCTTTACCCTGGTGGTGTATGAGTCGCTAGACGATGCCCTGCTGCTGCCTTCCCCCACCGTCGAAGCCATTGCCACCCAGAACCCCTGCCGCGTCATCGACCTAAGGGCCAAACGGGAGGGAGCCACAGACGACGCCATCGAGGCCCAGGTGGCGGCCTATTGCCCGGTGACCCGCGAGCAGCGCAGCTCGCTGGTGTGTTGTGAGTACATCACCCTGAAAGCGCCGGAATCGGCTTTTGTGCGCGCTTGCAGCACTGTCGCCTCGCTGTTGATCCCCAACCTGCCCACGTTCCTGTGGTGGCAAGGGAACTTAGACTTGAATAGCTTGTTGTTTCAAAAGCTGGTAGCCCTGAGCAACCGCGTCATCGTCGACTCGCGGGGCTTTGTCAACCCAGAAGAAGACCTGCAGGAAATTCATCTCCTCATCAGCGAGGGGCACCACTGCGGGGATCTCAACTGGCGACGGCTGCTGCCCTGGCAGGAACTCACCGCCCAAGCCTTCGACCCCCCAGATCGGCGAGAGTCTCTGTCCTGGATAGATCAAGTAACCATTGACTACAGAGCTGGCAACCCCTGCCAGGCCCTCCTTTTCTTGGGCTGGCTGGCCAGCCGGCTGGGGTGGACGCCCACCGAGCGGGCCCAGACTTGGGAACACGACTACGAGATCGACCGCATCCGCTTCCAAACCCAAGCGGGAGGCGAGGTGAGGGCAGAATTGGCTGCCGTGCCCCTGGTCTCGGAGATGAGCCAGGCGGGAGATCTCATCGGCTTGCGCCTCACCTCCAGCAACCAGGAAGCCGACGCCTGCACCGTGCTCTGTTCAGAAACCACAGGGTGCATGCGCATGGAAGCCATGGGAGGTGCCCAGAGGTGCGTGGTTCGCCAGGTGGCTCCCCTGGAGCAGGAGTCCTTGGAAACGCTGCTAGCTGCCGAGTTGCAGCGGCCTGGCCCCGACTATCTTTACGAAGAGACCTTAGGGGTGGTGGCCCAGATCCTCAAATTAAAGAAAAGCGGAGCGCTGGGGTAGAATCTCGATTTCGTTGTTGGCAATCTTGGGGAGACGGATACTGTCTCGCGTTCAAATGCAGGGAAGCGAAGACCCCAACCCAGCGCTTGACAGACGAGAACCTAGGCTTCTCGGGATATCCCGACAAATCGGCCCAAGAAAGCTAGCCAGATCCGCCTATCCACTGTCGAAGCCAGCTCAGCGCAGCCCCAGGACGGAGGCCAGCACGCTGTGACCTACCAGGGCTTCCACCGCAATGCTAATGGCAAACCCCAGCATGGCCAATCGCCCGTTCCAGCGCTCGGCCTTTTCCGTCCACCCAATTTCCCACTCGGGCGGAGCCTCGCCCTCTTGCCCATACTGAGGCACGTATCGCGGACGAGCAGCACCCTCCCAGCCCGCAGGACGCTTGGAGTTGAAGAAAGCCATCGAACCGAGGGCAACAGCAGCCACCAGCCCGCTCACCATAACGGCAATGTAAGGAAAGAAAGGGTTGTCGAGGATCATCGGCCTGTTGGGTTCAGTGAAACAGTCAATAGCTTGGGTAGCGAGCCGATCGGGCAGCCCCCAGACAGAACGCCCGACCTGATGCTTGCGTAAAACTCAGATGTTCTCAACTATCGCAGTCCCAGCCACTGAGCGAGAGTGGTGGCAAAAACACTGTGACCCACCAGCGCCTCTGTGGCAACGCTGATCACCAAACCCACCATAGCCAGGCGGCCATTCCAACGCTCCGCCTGCTCCGTCCAGCCCGGGATCCAGTCGTTGGTGGTGTCGTAGTATTGGGCCACAGAAGCGGAGTCCAGGCGAGAAGGGATCCTAGGAGAGGATTGCATAGGTAATGCCTCATAACTGTACGTAAACAAACTTAACATAAAATTACAGTTCTTGACAACTTTTCCGACTGGCGAGGGGAGGTAGGGATCCCTGGCGAGAGGGAAGGAGTTTGCCGAGGGGTGCCCAGAGCGATGCCATACTGAGGGAGGTAGGCTTCTGCGCAGACTATGGCGGTATCCTCTCTTTCTTCCCCCAAGCTGGACCAGGCTTTTGACGCTGCTGCCGACTTAGCTGCCCAGGTGCGGTCGGATTTTCCAATTTTGCAGCGCCAAGTCAACGGCCAGCCGCTCATCTATTTTGACAATGCGGCCACTTCCCAGAAGCCGCTGGCGGTTTTGCAGGCAATGGATTTCTACTATCGGCACAGCAACGCCAACGTGCACCGGGGAGTGCATACCTTGGGCAACGAAGCCACGGAGGCCTACGAGGGGGCGCGGGAGAAGATTGCCCGCTTTATCAACGCGCCTTCCCCGCAAGAGATCATCTACACCCGCAACGCCAGCGAGGCCATTAACCTGGTGGCCTACAGTTGGGGCATGAGCACCCTAGAGCGGGGGGATGAGATTATTCTGTCGGTGATGGAGCACCACAGCAACTTGATCCCCTGGCAATTCGTGGCTCAAAAGACGGGGGCCTGCCTCAAGTTTATCCAGATCACGCCCGAGGGCGAGCTGGATTTGGAGCACTACCGCTCTTTGCTGGGCGACCGCACCCGCCTAGTGGCTGTAACTCACGTCTCCAACATGCTGGGATCCATCAACCCTGTCCGGGAGGTGGTTGAGTTAGCCCATCGCTGTGGGGCCAAGGTGTTGCTGGATGCCTGTCAGAGCGTGCCCCACATGCCGGTGGATGTGCAGGCCCTAGACTGCGATTGGCTGGCCTTTTCTGGGCACAAGATGGGCGGCCCCACGGGGATCGGGGTGCTCTACGGCAAGCGGGAGCTGCTGCGGGCCATGCCGCCCTTTTTGGGCGGGGGCGAGATGATTGCCGAGGTGTACTGGGATCACGCCACCTACGCCGATATCCCCCACAAGTTTGAGGCGGGCACGCCGGCCATTGCCCAAGCGGTGGGTCTGGGGGCAGCCGTCGATTACCTAAGCCAGATCGGTCTGGAGCGCGTGCATGCCCATGAGCAAAAGTTAACCGCTCGCCTCCTAGAAGGGCTTCAGCGCATTCCAGGCATTACAATCTATGGCCCCAAGGACCCGACGCGGCGGGCGGGGCTGGTCAGCTTTTCGGCGGAGGGCATCCACCCCCACGACCTGTCCACCTTGCTGGATGAGCAGGGGATCGCCATCCGGGCCGGCCACCACTGCACCCAGCCGCTGCATCGCCACTTGCAGGTGCAATCGACGGCGCGGGCCAGCGTTTACCTCTACAACACCTTGGCCGAGGTGGATCGCTTCCTGGAGGTGCTGGCGGAGGCGGTGGCGTTTTTCAGGGAGGCCTTGGGGTAGCCGAGGAAGATGCTCTACCGCCGCTTTGGGCGCACACAGCAGCTTATGTCGGCTTTCTCCCTGGGCAGCATGCGCCTAGTCCATGTGCCGCCGGAGCAGGCCCAGGCCACGGTGGCAGCGGCGCTAGAAGCAGGGATCAACCACATCGAAACGGCGCAGGCCTATGGCCAGGCCGAGGTGCTCTTGGGGGAGATCCTGCAGAAGCTGGCGGTGCCGCGGCAGCGCTTGATCCTGACCACCAAGCTCACGCCTGGCGAGAGGCTGCGGGAACGGCTGGAGGGATCCCTGCAGCGGCTACAGGTGGAGTATTTGGATCAGTTTGCCTTCCACGGCATCAACCTGCCCGAACACCTGGAGTGGGTGCTGCAGGAGGGCTTGCCGCTGCTGCGGCAGGCGCAGCAGGAGGGCTTGGTGCGCTACATCGGCTTTTCCACTCATGGATCCCTGGAGCTAATCCTGCAGGCCATCCAGAGGGGCCAGTTTGACTTTGTGAATTTGCACTACCACTTTTTCCAGCAGCGCAATGCCGCGGCCCTGGAGGCGGCAGCCCAGCAGGATATGGGGGTGTTCATCATCTCCCCTGCCGACAAAGGGGGGATGCTCTATCGCCCGCCCCAGCGTCTCCGGGAGAGCTGTGCGCCCTTTAGCCCCCTGGAGTTTGCCTATCGATTTTTGCTGGCGGATCCCCGCATCCACACCCTCAGCCTGGGCATTACCCATCCCGACGAGCTGCAGACAGCCCTGGCGGCCCTGCAGGATCCCGAGCGCTGGTGGACGGAGGGCCTGCAGGTACAGGAGCGGCTGCATCAAGCGGAGCAGGAACGCCTGGGCTCCAGCCGCTGTGCCCAGTGCTACGCCTGCCTGCCCTGTCCCGAAGGGATCCACATCCCAGAGGTGCTGCGGCTGCGCAACTTGGCTCTTGCCCACGAGATGACCGAGTTTGCCCAATATCGCTACAACATG
>NZ_JANSHG010000122.1:0-7791 GCF_047461555.1 Synechococcus sp. WC101 | reverse complement strand
GGATTAGCGCGCCCTCAGCCTCAACCTCTCTCCTTCGGAAAGAGGGAGGTTACGGTTTTTCCTCTCCCCATCCCTCCTTTGGAGTGGGGGGCTCGAACTTGTAGCCAACTCCGCGCACGGTGCGGATCAGCTCCGGTTGGCTGGTATCGGTTTCCAGCTTCTTGCGAATTTGGCCGATGTGGACATCGACCACCCGTTCATCTCCCTCGTGGTTAAAATCCCACACCTCTTGAATCAGCTCAGACCGTCGCCACACCCGTCCTGGGTGTCGAGCCATGGCGTAGAGCAAATCAAACTCTAGAGCGGTCAGGTTAATCGGGCGACGGTCACGGATAACTTCTCGGGTGGTCGGGTCGATCACCAAGGAGGGAAAAGTCAAAACCGGCGCGCTGCCTGTTTCCGTTCTCGTCCGCCCTCGGCGCAGGATAGCCTGTACCCGCGCCTGTAACTCCGGCAGGCTGAAGGGTTTGGTCAGGTAGTCATCTGCGCCTAGCTGAAATCCTTGCAGCTTGTCGGCAGGATTCACTCGGCTGGTTAACATCAACACATACACGCCGGTCTCTTTTTGCATCTGCTGGCAAAGGTCGTAGCCGCTCACATCCGGCAAATTCAGATCCAAAATCACCAAGCCTGGCTGAAAAGCGCGCAACTGCTGGAGGCCCTCGGCCCCCGTCGTCGCTACCTCGACTGAGTACCCCTGCCGCTGCAAATACCGCTTGAGCAGCGCGCAAATGCTGGGATCGTCATCGATGATGAGGATCCGTAACATGGCAGCTTGACGCTCTCACAGTCAGCACGAGGCAGAGTTGTAGAAAAGCCCTGCCCGCAGGGCAAACGCATTTTGCGCCTGGGCAGGAGAGGGCAGCCCATCCAGACTACAACAGATAGCTTCAGGTTTTTACATTACCCATTGGATTGCACCAGGAGCTTGGCCTTTCTGGAACCCTCTTTCTCTGGGTAAATCAAGGGAGGCTAACCCAAGAATCTCAGGCATTATTCATTCTACTGGGTTGTCCGGAGGAAAGGGAAAGGGTAAGGTAAAAGGGATTCGCGCAGCAGCTTCTTGCCCGCAGAGAGAAGCCCATTCAAAAACCTCGCCACTTCTGTACTTGCAGGCCAAACCTTAAAGTTGCACGCCGGTTTATCCCAGAAGCCTATGTACAATCCCAACGAAGTCTTTCGCAAAGATATCCAGTTGGCCCTCTTCACCTGGGGGATCCTGGAGCTGGCCTGTTTTGTCATCATGCCGTTTACCCGGGCCTACGAGTATGCGCAGGTAGCGGATTGGCTGTGGCCTTCGCTGGTTTTGGGACCGGTGGGGGCGGTGGTGGTGGCCTTTTGCTCAAAGCTCACAGTAGCTGCTAATTACATCCCCGACCCGAAAAAGAAAAGGGCCCAGCGACAAATTGCCCAGGTCATCAGTTTCTTCGGCTTCCTGGGCTTGGCCTTGCCCTTGCTCCTGGCCGGGTGGACATTTGGCCACGAGGTTCTCACCACCGACTGGGAGAATATGTTCACTAAGTAGAAACTAAACTTGCTACTGATTTGCTCCAGACAGCGTTGCCCCTGGGTAGGTGGCTTCCCAAGGCAGTACACAGAGGCGAAACTAGAAGTACCAGAGATGCTCTGGTACTTGCAAGCGTTGGCAAAGCCCTTTGCTTTCGTCTCCGGCTTTTGGGAGCTGAGTTTTGGATGGCTAACTACCCAGTGCGAGGCCGTTCTTCTCCTGCTGCCAGCGGTTTTCCCTTCGGCACCTTAATGGCACTGAGCCTCTCGGTTGGGGTCTTGGCTGCTCTGGGTTGGCAGGCGTGGCGGTTCATTGCCCCCCTGCTGGCTCCTCCTGCGGCGCCTCAGTTTCCTCGCGCGGTGCGTGTGGATCCCTTACCCAGCCCGACAAGTTTGCCTTCCTCCCCCTCTGTTCGCGTCAGTGGGACGGAGTCCTTGCCGGCGGCGGGCACCATCGACCCTGAGGCCTTTCCCCCCGGCAGCCGCGGGCGGGTAATCGAGCCCATAGGTCTAGCCATTCGCAGCCAGCCTTCTGCTGACGGAGCCTACCAAGGGGGAATTGTGGCGGGGGAAACGGTGACGGTGCTGGAGTACAGCGCTGATGGCCGCTGGCAGCGGGTGCGGCGGGAGCTAAACGGCCAGGAAGGCTGGGTGCGGGCCGGCAATTTGGGCCCCGTGGAGGGTGGGGCAGCGGTTGCTTCAGCCACAACTGCTGCAACGCCTGCGGTCGAATCCACACCAGAGTCCACTCCTTTGCCGACTCGGCCCCCCGCAGCAACAAGCATTGCCCCAGGTGCGCAGGGGCGGGTGATCGAGCCGATTGGCCTGGCGCTACGGGCCACTCCCGACCGGGAAGGGGCTTACATTGGTGGCCTGCCCATGAATGAGGTGGTGACGGTGTTGGAGTACAGCGCCGATGGCCGCTGGCAGCGCATCCGGCGCCAGAACGGGCAGGAAGGTTGGGTGCGGGCCGGCAACCTGGCGCAAGAGTAGCAAGATGCCCCGGTGGGGGATTGTAGGTTGGCGAGAGCTTGTGGTTGGCTGGGACAGTACCGCCAGCCGCTGTCGGGAGGGGCAGGCGCGCTAGCGGGAGGGAGTTCTTACACTGGTGGCAGCACATGGTGTCTTGGTTTCAGTGGTCATTGCTGCGACCCCTGGCCAGAGGGATGGTTCTGGTGGCCCTGGGTCTGGGAGCCGGCATGACGGCTTGTCGCCCGCCTGTCGAGCCGGGGCCAGCCAGGGATGGGCAGGCGATCTCTGCCTCGGCTACGGGCACGCTGGAGCTGTGGGCCAACGGCGAAGCGTTCCTGCGGGAGGGGCTGGTCTCCAAAGAGGGCTGGGCGTTGCAGTTTGAGCATGTGTACGTGACGCTGGCGGACATTACGGCCTACCAGACGGATCCCCCTTTTGATCCGCAAGGGGAAGGCGAGCTCCAGGCCAAGGCCTTGGTCAGCCTGACAGGGCCTCTTACGGTGGATTTGGTGCCGGAGCGAGCCCTGCTGGGATCCCTGGAAGCCCCCCCTGGGCACTACAACGCCCTGGCCTGGCGCCTAGTGCCGGCAGCGGAGGGGCCAGCAAAGGGCTACTCCCTCTGGATCGAGGGCAGAGCTCGACCGGCAGAAGGGGAGGGAGAGGCGATCCCCTTTGTGCTCAAGTTCAGCCCCGAGCTGGCTTTTGTCTGCGGCGAGTACGTGGGGGAGACGCGCAAGGGCTTTGTCCGGGCAGGCCAGGTGGCGGATCTGGAGGCGACTTTCCACTTCGACCACCTGTTTGGGAATGGCAGCCTGCCTCCCAAGGACGACCTCAACTCAGCGGCGCTGGGGTTTGCCTCCCTTGTGAAGTTGGACCCAGTCGACCCAGTCTCCCTCGAGCAAGGGCTAAAGGCGGGATCCCAGCCGCTGGAGGTGGACTGGGGCAGCCTGCAGGAGGGATCCCCTAGGGCCCAGGCCGTCTTGCAGAGCCTGCAGAGCTTGGGGCACGTGGGAGAGGGCCACTGCCGCGCCTCCTCTGGCGGCCTCGGCGGGACGGGATCCTTGCCTTAGGTTTTAGGCCTGGGTGGCTTTTGAGATCGAAGGGTGTCCTCTGTCTTTTGCTGACCGATGAACTCAGTCTGGCCAAAGCGCATCCCTTTTTCCCCTTCCTGGCAACTGAGCTGGTTGGCCTTGGGCCTGCTCCTATCTCCGCCGGCTTGGGGCCATGGGGTGGAGGCCTCTTGGCGGGCTGTTCCCACCTTTGAGATCCAGGCCCGCTACGATTCCGGCGAGCCGATGCGTTTTGCCCGAGTTACGGTGTTTGCGCCCACCAATCCCACTCTCCCCTGGCAGGAGGGAGAGACAGACGGAGAGGGCCGGTTTTGGCTGCAGCCGGATCCTGAGCTTAAGGGACTGTGGCAGGTGCGCATTCGCCAGGCCGGCCACGGCGGGGTGGTGAACGTGCCGGTGGGCGAGGAGGGTATGCAGGCAGAAGGGATCCCCAGCCCCTCCTCCCCTGGCTTTGGCCCCCTGCAGCGGGGGGTTATGGCTGCCTGTGTTATCTGGGGCTGTTTGGGCACGGCCCTGTTTTTTTCCCGGCCCCGCCCCTTCCAAGGCCCAGAACTCTCCGACTCCCCAGTGGATGCTGCCGCTTTGAGCCAAGACTAGCCATGCACATCAGCGAGGGCCTTTTGCCAGCACCGCTTTGGCTGGGGGGTTATGGCATCACTGCCCTGCTTACGGGTTGGAGCCTACACCTCCTCCAGCGGTTGGAAAAGGATCCCCGCCGCCAGCTCCCCAAGGCAGCGCTGCTCACGGCGGCCTTTTTTGTCGCCTCCTCCCTTCACCTGCCTTTTCCCCCGGCCAGCCTGCACCTGCTGCTCAATGGGCTGATGGGCGTGATGCTGGGGGCCTTGGCCTACCCGGCAATTGTGGTGGGCCTGTTTTTTCAGGCGGTGGCTTTTGGGCATGGGGGGTTGACCACCCTGGGGATCAACGCCGCCATTATGGGGATCCCGGCGCTTCTGGCAGGAGGGATCTTCCGGGCAAGCCGGCGCTGGTTGGGCACGGGCTGGGCCGCTTTTTGGGCGGGAGCGGTGGGGGTGGTGCTGGCGGCGCTGCTGTTTTACGGCGTGGTGCTGGCGGCGCTGCGCAGGGAGGGGATCCCTTCCACCTCGGCAGAGCACCTGGCTCTGACCAGTTTGGTAGCTGCCCACCTGCCGCTGGCGGTGGTGGAGGGGCTGTTTACCCGTTGGGTGGTGGGGTTTTTGCAGCGGGTGCAGCCGGAGCTGCTGGGAGAAGATGCCCAAAGATAGGGCTGAGGCTGTTCATCCCTGTCGTCGGGCCATGCCGGTTAGGGAGAGGATGCTTTCTTCACAAGCTCCCCTGCCGCCGCCCCCTTCTTGGCTGCACCGCTGGCGGCCCCTGCCCAAGCTGGTTGGCCTGCTGGCACTGATGGCGGCCTTTGCCCAGGTGCAGCGCCTGGCCTTGCTACCCCTGGTCTGGGCGGTGGTGGCTTTTCTCTGGGGGCTCTCCGGATTGCCTCTGCGCCGAGGGCTCAGACGCCTGGCCGCTCCCGGCGTTCTGTTGATAGCCTTTGTCCTCTTCCTGCCCTTTGCCGTTGGGGACACCCTCCTCTGGCGCTGGGGATCCCTGGCTTTGCGCTGGGAGGGGCTGGAGAGGGCCCTCTGCCTTGGCGGGCGCAGCCTGGCGCTTTTAGCGCTGGCGACGCTGCTGTTGGAGACCACTCCCCTACCGGCCCTGTTGGCAGCTTTGCGGGCGCTGGGGATCCCCGACCTCCTCCTGGAACTGGCCTGGCTAACCCAGCGCTATTTGCAGGAAGTGGGCAGCCAGTGGCAGCGGATGCAGCGGGCCGCGCGGCTGAGGGGCTGGCGACCGCGGGGATCCCTGTGGCAGCCTGGGCCAACTTGGCGGCAAGACCTGCCCTTTCTGGCTGCTGCCGTGGGCACTTTGTTGGTTCGCAGCTACGAACGTTCGCAGCGAGTTTACCAGGCGCTGCGCCTGCGGGGCTACGGGCGGGCGCCCTTGGTGCCGCCAGCGGCTGGCGGGGATCCCTGCAGTTGGGCGGCCACCGGGCTGGCGCTGGCAGTGGCTGTTGGCTTGGTTTTGGTTAACTTTGGGGGCTATCCCGATTGAGCGGGTTGGCAGCGAGTTAGACAAGATAGACGGTTCTCTTCCCCGCCTTTAAAAGCAAAACCCAACTAGAACTAGAATAAGAAGGCTTTAATCTTCTCAGCTCTTGTCGCCATTTGCGCGTCCTCTCCTGGGGCTATGAACTGGTTAGAAACCGCTTTGTCTACCTCTTCCCTCAAGGAAGCGCCGGCTGTTGCCGTTTTGCACCTGGGCTGTGAGAAAAACCGGGTGGACACCGAGCACATGCTGGGCCTGCTGGCCCAGGCAGGCTACCGGGTGGAGGGCGACGAAGACAGCGCCGACTACGTCATCGTCAACACCTGCAGCTTCATCGAAGCGGCGCGGCGGGAGTCGGTCAGCACCCTGATGGAGCTGGCGGTGCAGGGCAAGAAGATCATCATCGCTGGTTGCCTGGCGCAGCACTTCCAAGAGGAGCTGCTGCGGGAGATCCCCGAGGCGGTGGCCATTGTGGGCACGGGCGACTACCACCAAATCGTCCAAGTTATGGAGCGGGTGGAGCGGGGAGAGCGGGTTAATGCCGTCACCTCCAGCTTGGACTACATTGCTGATGAGACTGTCCCCCGCTATCGCACCACCCATGCCCCGGTGGCCTACCTGCGGGTGGCAGAGGGGTGTGACTATCGCTGCTCTTTCTGCATCATCCCCCACCTGCGGGGCAAGCAACGCTCTCGCCCCATCGAGTCCATCTTGCGGGAGGCCGAACAACTGGCTGCAGAAGGGGTGCAGGAGCTAATCCTCATTTCCCAGATCACCACCAACTACGGGCTCGACCTCTACGGGGAGCCGCGGCTGGCCGAGCTTATCCGCGCTCTGGGCCAGATCCCCATCCCCTGGATCCGCATGCTCTATGCCTACCCCACGGGCATTACGCCGGCGGTGGTGGAGGCCATTCAGGAGACGCCCAATTTCTTGCTCTATCTGGATCTGCCGCTGCAGCACAGCCACCCAGCGATCCTCAAGGCCATGAACCGCCCCTGGCAGGGCCAGGTTAACGACCGGCTCATCGAACGGCTGCGCCAGGCCCTGCCCAAGGCTGTCCTGCGCACCAGCTTTATCGTCGGCTTTCCCGGCGAGACGGAGGAGCACTTCCAGCATCTTTTGGAGTTTGTCCAGCGCCACCAATTTGACCATGTGGGGGTGTTCACCTTTTCCCCGGAAGAGGGCACGCCCGCCTACCATCTGCCCCAGCAGGTGCCGGAGCCCCTCAAGGAAGAGCGCCGCGCCCGCCTAATGCAACTGCAGCAGGGGATCACCTTCCGCCGCAACCGCGAGCAGGTGGGGCAGGTGGTGCCTGTGCTTTTGGAGCAGGAAAACCCCCGCACCGGCGAGTGGATTGGCCGTTCCCCCCGCTTTGCCCCTGAGGTGGACGGGGTGGTGTATGTGCGCGGGCCCGGATCCCTGGGATCCCTGGTGCCGGTGCAGATTACGCGGGCCGAGCCCTACGATCTCTTTGGCCAGGTGGTGGAGGCGCCAGCAGGCTTTAGCTGGAGCGGACGGTAGAATAATTCGGTTGAACTTCGGAAAGGCGAGATGGCCAGTGCAGATGAGCTGAAACAGGCGGCAGCCCAAGCGGCGGCCCAAAAGGTGCAGTCGGGCATGGTGGTGGGGCTGGGCACGGGATCCACAGCCGCCTTTGCTGTGGGCGTCCTAGCCCAGCGAATGCAAAAGGAGGGGCTGCAGTTCATTGGGGTGCCCACTTCCGAGCGCACGGCAGAACAGGCCCGCTCTCTAGGGATCCCGCTGGCCACGCTGGAGGAGCAGCCGCGCCTAGATCTTGCCATCGATGGAGCCGACGAAATCGAAGTGGGATCCCTCAACCTCATCAAGGGGGCAGGGGGAGCTCTGCTGCGGGAGAAACTGGTGGAGGCCAGCGCTGCTGAGCTCATCATCATCGCCGATGCCTCCAAAAAGGTGGCCCACCTGGGCACCCGCTTCCCGGTGCCGGTGGAGGTGGTGCGCTTTGGCTGGAAGACGACCCTAGCGCGGGTGGAGGCCCTGGGCTGTCAGGCGGTGCTGCGGCGCACTGCCGAGGGGGATCCCTACCTCACCGACGAGCAGCACTACATCCTCGACTGCCAGTTTGGCCCCATTGCCGATCCAGCCAAGCTAGCTGAGCAACTCAAAGCAACGGTGGGGGTAG
>NZ_JANSHG010000121.1:0-7824 GCF_047461555.1 Synechococcus sp. WC101 | reverse complement strand
AGGGAGGGCTGCCCCACAGCCCGGTCATCAGGCGCAGCAAAAAGCGCCGCAGCGGCGGAAAGCGTATCATCCCTATCAAAACCAAGCGCCGCAAGACCACCAGGGGCCAGTAGGAGTTGGAGAAAGTGCGGGTGAGGAGATCCGTAAAGAGCAACACCACCCAGTTTTCCCAGCGGCGACGGCGACCGTAGCGCCGCAGGACTTGGACCTCTCCCAAATCCTCCTGTCGTCTCCAGGCGTCCAGCAACACTTGGGCCAAGGCAGCGGCATCGCGGATGCCGAGGTTCAGCCCTTGGCCAGCTACGGGATGACAGTGGTGAGCGGCGTCCCCCACCAAAGCCAGGCGGTGCTGATAGTAGCGGCGGCTCTGGCGCAGGCGGGCCGGGAAGACTTGGGGCGGGTTCAGCAAGGTAAGGTAGCCGCCCTGGTCGCCGTAGTAGCGCTGCATCTCGGCCAAGAAGTCGGCCTGGGAAAGGGCCAGCGTGGCCTTGGCCTGCTCGTGGGGCAGGATCCAGACCACCTGGCAGCGGTTGCCGGGCAGGGGCAGGATGGCGAAGGGGCCGGCAGGCCAAAAGCGCTCGTAGGCGACGTTTTGGTGGTCTTGGGCAGGGGCCACCAGGGCGGTGATACACGACTGCCAGTAGTCCCAGCCGTCGCTCGGGATCCCTGCCCGCTGGCGCACTTGGGAGCGCAGGCCATCGGCGGCTACCACCAGGGAGGCGGCCAGCCGGCGGCGGCCTTGGGTCGTTTCCAGCTCTACCTCAGCCGCAGCCTCCCCGTAGGTTACGCTCTCCACCCTGGCTTCGTAGTAGCAGGTGATCTGGGGATCGGCAGCCACCCGCTCCTGGAGCACCTGCTGCAGCCGAGCATGTTCGCCGCAGTAGAAAACTGCCGTTTCCCCCACATCCTCCGGCCTAAACGTCACCCGCTGGGGAGCGTCGGCGTCGGTCAGAATCACCTGGGCAAAGGGTGTGATGTGGGGAGCCAGCGCCTCCCACACCCCGATGGCCCGAAAGATGCGGATCGACAACGGCGAAAGGGCATAGGCCAAGGGGCGCTGCCTGACTGCCTCAGCCGACTGGGCCTCAATGAGGGCCAAGCGCAGGCCGGATCCCTGCAGGGCACAAGCTAGGGTCAAGCCCGCAATGCCGCCGCCGACGATGATCACGTCGTAAACGGCTGCCAAGGTAGTCGGAGTGGGAGCAAGGGTTGTCATTTCTAGTGCTGAGTGCTGTGGGCAACTACTTCTGGGCGGGCGGAGTTTGCCGGCGTGGCGGCCCGCACCGCTCGGAACATGCCAAAGCGGCAGAGGCCAGTGCCGAAGGCCAGGCGCATGAGCAAGAAAGTGGGCACCTCCCGCAGCGACTTGATCAAGCCCACCAAGCCAAACTTCAGCAACCCTTCGGGACGGACAACCCCCTGCCAGATGGAATCCAGCCAAGAAGGAAGAGTTTCTTGCGTCCAGTCGGCAGTTTGCACCTGTCCTTCCACCAGGCCCGTGGCTTGCAACTGTTCGGCAAACCCCTCGATGCTGGAAAAGGCGGGGTGCGACCACTGATCCAACAACTGCCGCATCACCAGCCGCTCCCAGAAGTTGAGGGGCTTTTGACGGTCGTCGCGCTGGTTCCAGTCCGCCACCACCAAGATGCCGCCTGGCTTGAGCACCCGCAGCATCTCGCTGGCGTAGCGAGCCTTGTCCGGCATGTGGGGCCCCGCCTCGATGGACCAGACCACATCAAAGCTGGCGTCGGGGAAGGGCAGGTTGAGGGCGTCGGCCACCTGAAACCGGACGGGCAGATCGGGGGGGGTGAGCTCCTGGGCCCGCTGCACCTGCTGCGGGCTGATGGTGATGCCGGTCACCACAAAGCCATAGTCGCGGGCCAAGATGCGACAACTACCGCCAATGCCGCAGCCCACATCCAACACCGTCGTCCCCGGCGGCAGCCGATCCAGCCCGCCCCAGCGCACCATCTCGTGGACAAAGTCGTGCTTGGCCTGGATGAAGTTCTTCCGCCGCGGCGGGGATCCGTAGTGGCCCAGGTGAATATGCTCGCCCCAGTAGAACTCCAGGATCCCGTCTCGCGTCCATTCGTCGTAGGCGCGGGCTACCGATTCAGGAGAGCGGTACTTGCGGGCGGTCAACAGGTAGGCTCCCAATCCTATAGCTAGGAGCAGGACTAGGCCCCAAAAAACCCAGAGTGTTGGATTCATTAGAACTACCTTGAGATGGCTAGAGATGGCAATTGATGATTGTTGCTGCGGTGGCAACAGACACAGCGGGGATCCCTTCTGGCCTCCGTTGATCCAGCGGAGCAAAGCCCCACTCTCATCTTGCCCTATTTGCCAGCCGCAAGGCGGCCTAGGAGTGTCGTAGCCGCACGGTTGCCCGCGGAGGAGACGCTGGCCTGAGCAACCTTGCCGGGGGCTAGGTGGCCTGGAGCTCCTCCCTTAGACGCTGAGTGGCTGCCACCATGTTTTTCAGGGCAGGGATCACTTCCTCCCAGCGGCGGGTTTTTAGGCCGCAGTCGGGGTTGACCCAGGTTTGCTCTAGCGGCAAGTGGGCCACTCCCAGGCGCAGTTGCCGGAGAATCTGCTCGGTGTCGGGCACCGCCGGGCTGTGAACGTCGTAAACGCCGTTGCCTACCTGGTGGCGATAGCCGGCTTGGGCAATCTGCAGCAAGGTTTTGTTGCTGCTGCGGCTGTTTTCGATGGAGAGGACGTCGGCATCCAGACGCTCGATGTGCTCGATGATGTCCCCGAACTCCGAGTAGCACATGTGGGTGTGGATCTGGGTTTCGGGCTTGGCGCCAGCGGTAGTCAGGCGGAAGGCCTCCACCGCCCAACTTAAGTATTCTGGCCAGCGCTCTTTTTTCAAGGGCAGCCCCTCTCGCAGCGCTGGCTCGTCCACCTGCACCATCGCGGCTCCGGCAGCTTCCAAGTCGGCCACCTCTGCCCGCAGGGCCAGGGCAATTTGCAGGGCCTGCTCGCGACGGGAAACGTCAACGCGGGGGAAGGACCAGTTGAGCACGGTTACCGGCCCTGTCAGCATCCCCTTGACCGGCTTTTGAGTCAGAGATTGGGCCACCTTGAACTCCCGCACCGTCATGGGGCGAGGGCGAGACACGTCGCCGTAGAGAATGGGGGGACGCACGCAGCGGCTGCCATAGCTCTGCACCCAGCCGTGCTCGGTAAAGGCAAAGCCCTGCAGTTGTTGGGCGAAGTATTCCACCATGTCGGTGCGCTCGAACTCACCATGCACCAGCACATCCAGGCCAATTTCTTCTTGGATGCGGATGCACTTGGCAATTTCGGCGTCGATGGCAGCTTCGTATTCGGCCTGGGAGATCTCGCCCTTTTTGTACTTGACCCGCCACTGCCGGACTTCGGGGGTTTGGGGAAAAGAGCCGATGGTGGTGGTCGGCAGCGGTGGCAGCTTGACCTGCCGGCCTATACGCTGCTCGTAGGGAAGGGAGCGCTGGAAGTCCTGCGCCGTCAGGTTGGCCAAGGCCTGGCGCACTGTAGAGTTGGGGGGATTGAAGTCCTGGAAGGCCTGCCACTGCTGCTCCAGCTCCTGCTGCTGGGCGGCGGTGTCTTCGCCGTTGAGGGTGCGGGCCAGCAGAACCACCTCGGCCAGCTTCTGCTCGGCAAAGCTGAGAACATTGCGCAAAGGCTCTGGCAGGTGGGTTTCCAGAGCAGCGTCGTGGGGCACAAATTGGAGCGAGCAAGAAGGCTGCACCCGCAGGTTGGGGGCTAGGGCTTGCAGCTCTTGCAGAGTGGCCAGAACGGCTTTGGGCTGGATCTGCCAGACGTTGCGCCCGTCCACTACCCCCGCCCCCAGGATCTTGTCGGCGGGGAAGCCGTGGGCTCTGACCAGTTCCAGGTTGTGGCCGCGGGTGAAGTCGAGGCTGAGGCCAGCTACCGGAAGCTCCACCGCCCAGGGGTAAGTCTCCCCCAAGTCGTCAAAGTAGGTAACCAGGTGGAGAGGGATCCCCACGCTTGCAAGCCAGCGGTAGGTCTGCTCCACCGCTTCCTGAAGACTTTTGCCTTCGCTGGTCACCAAGATGGGCTCATGGACTTGCACTTCCCGGATCCCCAGGCGCTGCAGCTCCTGCAAGAGTTCTCTGTAGAGAGGAAGCAGCTTCTCCAGATCCCCCCGCAACTCGCCAGAGCGCTGGCTTAGAGCAAGAAGGGTAACCGGACTGAGGAGGACGGGGCTGGTGCGGTTTCCTAGGATCCCTTGCGCCCGTCGCACCGTGGCCAGGAAGTCGTCGAAATGGGCCTGAGGGATCGCGTCGGCCTCAATTTCCGGCACCAGGTAGTGGTAGTTGGTGTCAAACCACTTGGTCATTTCCAAGGCCGGCAGCCCCTCCTGCCCCCGCGCCATGGCAAAGTAGCGCTCCAGGCCTGATAAGCTCTGAAACCGGGAGGGAATCAGCCCCAGCCAGGTGGCCCAGTCCAAAACGTGGTCGTAGAGGGTTTGATCTCCTACGGCAATGTGGTCGAGGTTGGCCTGTCGCTGGGTTCGCCAGGCCTGACTCTCCAGATCCTGCAGCGTCGCCAACAAGGCTTCCGCCTCCAGGGTGCCGCCCCAAAAGGCCTCCAGGGCTTTCTTCAGCTCGCGGCGCTTGCCCATGCGGGCATAGCCTAGGGTTTGAGTTTCAATGGCCATAAGGTACCTTGTCCTGAATCGAATTCGGTAATTGAGGTTGCCGCCAGTTGTCATCCAACCTAGGCAGCAAGAGATGGCCGCCGACATGCCTATCGGTGGCATCCCGGCAGAAGGTTTTCCCTAGGCCAGGAAACCTGCCGGAGCTGTCAAGGCGTTCCTTCACCCTGGCGGCTTGCCCACTCTGCACAGGGGGATGCCCAGAGGACTCTTTTGTGCAACCAAAGCGAGCAACCGTCCTCCTAGCTGCCCCTGAGCTAACTGCTCAGCTCTCTTGTCCGCGCTTTTGACTGAGTGCCTACGATCCGAGAGCGTCGAAAATCCGTAAGCAGGCCGATGAAAAAACTTCGAGACGGGAACGGGCTAACGTCAAAATGGGGAGCATATCTGTACCTCGCAGATATGGTGAACTGTGGAAAAACCGCCGGCGGGCATTCTGACTTGCTCAGTTTTGGAGGGGCTGGCTTGCGTCTCAAGGCCTCTTGCAACAACGAACTAGGGATCCCAAGTCCAAAACCGGCTCACAGCTGCGGGACAGCGGCAGATTCTCACTGCACTTTCCCCGTTGCCTCTGACGGCTGATCCCCGTCAGAACCGACAGTAGACTTTATCCTATCACTGGTTTTAGCGGGACTGGGCGGATTTGAACCGCCGACCTAGCGCTTAGGAGGCGCTTGCTCTATCCAGGCTGAGCTACAGCCCCAGGTCAGGTACCTCACTGATACTAGCAGAGAGGCTAGGGGGTATCGCCGCAAGGCTGCCGAGCAATAGCGTTCTTATGGAATTGCTGGAACAAAGGCTTTGCTTTCTGACACAAAACCCAACGCGGCGGCTCACCCCAGTAGTACTCTTTTTTCCAAATGGGCAAGCGCTCCTTGATTGCATCAATGATGTAACGTGCTCCAGCAAAAGCGGCGCCGCGATGTTCAGCTGTAGCACCAACCCAAACCGCAATATCACCAATTGCAAGATGACCCTGGCGGTGACAGGCAACAGCACCGCAGAGGCCAAACTTGGCGTGGGCTTCTCGGAGGATCTTCTCGCCCTCCTTCTGGGCAAGGATCTCGTAGACTTCGTACTCCAAGCTGAGAACAGGTTTGCCCTGGCTGTGGTTGCGTACCCAGCCCTCGAAGGTTACTAAGGCACCCGCTGTGTTATTGACGAGCAAACGACTGAGTTCAGCTGGCTGGATGGTGCTATCCACAATTAGAAAACGCAGCATTTAGCCCCCACAAACTGGTGGAATGAAAACTACCAAGGCACCTTCATCTATCGGCATAGTCAAGTCACAGAACTCATGATTGACAGCAACCTTAACGTCATCCGCTGCTAGCGAAAATCCATACTTTGCTTGCAGCTGCTGATAGAGCTCTAGGTAGTTTGCTGCACTGGTTTGCAGCACTTCGCTGCTCCGCTGAGCCTGTTCCCGCAGCACTGCTACATATTGAATTGTTACGGTCTTACTTAGGACAGATTGAGTTACCATGGCTGCAACTACCCCAAACTGATTGGAAAGTGGCATACTCCTCGGCGGTATTGACGTTCATGAGCTCGACCTCATGGTTGGGGGTAACTAGGGTGCAGGGCTGCCTGCTGAGGATTTCCACAGGGCAGTACACCCCTTCCGCGTAAGCCCTTTCTAGTACCGCTGCAGCTTGAGGAGTATAGATGGCGCAAAGAGCTTCCGGGAAGCCGCGCTCGGGGTTAACATAGCAAGTTGCGATTGTTTCGGCTTGGTAGTGATCCAGCAGCTTTTGGATTGTTTCTGACCGAAGGTTCAGTAGATCACAGGCAACAACCAACCAGTTAGCTTCAGGATGAGTATTCAAGGCAGTCAATAGGCCACTGATCGGGCCAACGCTTTCTACTAGATCTGGTAGTGTGGGCAAGAGCTCTAGAGCTGTGCCCGACCACTGACCGGCACGCGCTGACAAGTAAACCTGCTGGCAGTAGGGCTGCAGCAGTTCATAGAGATAGGCGGCGTGGGGTTTGCCAAAAGGGTTCAGCAGCGCTTTATCGCGACCCATGCGCTTGCTACGTCCCCCTGTGAGCACCAAGCCATAGAGGGGACGTTCCAGGAGGGCGTTTTTGCCGCCGGACTTAGTTACTAGGCGGGTCTCCTGGATGCAGATATGGGGCGACACCGACTTGCACATGTCATAGATTGTCAGCGCTGCTGTTGCCGCACCACAGAGAGCTTCCATTTCAACCCCTGTCTTAGCGCTGGTCTTGACAGTGCAGTGGATGGTTACAAGCAAGTGATCATCAATTGTGATATCAAAGGTGCAGTCTTCAACAGGGATCTGATGACAAAAGGGGATCAGTTGGTCAGTTCTTTTAACAGCCATTGTACCGGCAATGGTTGCTGTCTGAAATACCGGTCCTTTTTTCAGGTGGATATCTTGGCCAACAACATAGGATCTGAGAGCAGGTGGCAGTTGAACTCTTGCCCGTGCTGTGGCCGTTCGCAAAGACACCGACTTGTGGCTAATATCTACCATATGCGGATGGCCTTGAGCATTAAGATGGGCCCATGTACGATCAGCTTTGTCCATAGAGCTAGCCCCCTAAGCCGTACATTGGGTGTGAGACCTGCTCAACCCGGCGCAGTGGTTTCATCCCCAAAAGCTGCTGGTAAATTTGCTGACGTTGGCCTGGTGTTTTGTCTCGAACCGAGAGACCCTCCTCACTAAATAGGCAGGCAAAGAGACGACCATCAGCTGTCAAGCGCCACCGGGAACAGCTGCTGCAGAAGGGCTGAGACTCAGAGGCAATAAATCCAACTTTAACATTCTCGTCGATTGTAAAGTAAAACGCTGTCGAATCAGGTGCCGCTGGAAGGGGGGTTAGAGTATAGCGTTCTTGCAGACGGGCAATGCACTCTTGTGCTGAAACGTAGTGTTCTTCATAGAGAGAGTTGGCATAGCCGACCCGCATCAGCTCCAGAAAGCGAACTGTCACGCCTGTCTTGCGGGCAAACTCAACGAAATCAAATAGCTCGCAATCGTTGATCCCCCGCATTACAACCGTATTGACTTTGAGGCTAAATCCCCGGGCAATACCCTCCTGGATATTACGGAGAATATCCGCCAGGCAGTCGCGACGGGCAATTGCAGCTTGGGTGGAGGGCTGTAGGCTATCGAGGCTAACATTAAGGT
>NZ_JANSHG010000120.1:0-8045 GCF_047461555.1 Synechococcus sp. WC101 | reverse complement strand
AGGCGCTGGGAGTGTCAAGGGCTTGACGGCCTCAACCAAAGAGAGCAAATCTGGTAAAATTCGGTAGCGCCTTGTAGATAGCGGGATCCCAACTTCTCAAGGCAGAGGAGCAGCGGAGATCCCCACATTTTATCTGTCAGGAGTGTTCCAGTGTGAGGTCAGCTCGTGCGAATTGCAGTTGATGCGATGGGAGGTGACTACGCTCCCGAAGAGATCATCAAGGGCGCCCTGCTGGCCCATCGCTATCTTCAGGTGGGGATTGCGCTAGTCGGCCGTCCAGACGCGCTTGAGCCTTTCTTGCCCCGGCCCCTGCCTCCTGGGATCACCGTCGTGCCCGCTGAGGAGGTAGTGGGCATGGCGGAAGAGCCCCTGGCGGTGCGCAGGAAGCCGCAAGCCTCTATCAACGTCTCCATGCAACAGGTGCGCGCCAAGCAGGCAGATGCAGTGGTGGCTGCCGGCAACACTGGGGCTACGATGGCCGCTGCCTACCTCAACTTGGGCCGATTGGCGGGGATCGACCGCCCGGCCATCGGTGCTCTTTTGCCCACTTTGAAGGGCAAGCCGGTCTTGCTTTTGGATGTGGGAGCCAACGTGGACTGCCGGCCCCGCTTCTTGGAACAATTTGCCCGCATGGGATCCCTCTACTGCCAGTGCGTGCTGGGGATTGAGAAGCCGCGGGTGGGCCTGCTCAACATTGGCGAGGAGCCCAACAAGGGCAACGACCTGGCCCTGGCCACCCATCAGCGCCTGACCCAGTTGCCGGGGATTCACTTTGCCGGCAACGCCGAGGGGCGAGACGTGCTGACGGGGGACTTTGATGTGGTGGTGTGCGACGGCTTTGTGGGCAACGCCCTGCTCAAGTTTGCCGAGAGCGTCGGCCAGGTGATCACCCAGGTGCTGCGGGAGGAGTTGCCCCGCGGCTGGCGTGGCAAGCTGGGCTGCTGGCTGCTGCAGCCCAATCTGAAGCAGGTGAAGCGGCGCATGGACTATGTGGAATACGGCGGCGCTTTGTTGCTGGGGGTGAACGGCATCTGCGTCATTACCCACGGCAGCTCCAAGGCGGCGATGGTCTACCATGCCATTCGCCTGGCCAAAGAGGCGGCGGAGCAGAAGATCCTACAGCGGCTGCAAGCGGAAATGGCCGACTCTCACCCATCCAAAGTCAATGCCGGAGAGAATGCTCCTCCTCTGGCCTCAGCCTCTAACCCCAGTCCAGAAGCCCTGTCGGTAGGATCCCTGGATCGGGTGGAAGGATAGCGTTCATGCCCAGCAATGGCCTCCCGAGCGTGCGGCTGGTGGGGGTGGGGGCTGCCCTGCCGACTCCCTGCCTGAGCAACGACGACCTCAGCCAGATCGTGGAGACTTCCGACGAGTGGATCTGGCCCCGCACCGGCATTCGCCAACGGCGCATCCTGCCCCCCGACCTCAGCCTGGTGGATTTGGCGGCGCAAGCGGCAAAGGCTGCCCTGGCGCAGGCCGGCATCCCGCCCCAGGAGCTGGATCTAATCCTCCTGGCCACCTCCACCGGCGTCGATCGCTTCGGCTCCGCTCCGCGGGTGCAAGCAGCGCTGGGGGCGACACGGGCGGTGGCTTTTGACCTGACGGCAGCCTGTACAGGGTTTGTGTTTGCTGTGGCCACGGCGGCCCAGTTTCTGCAAACCGGGCTGTACCGGCGGGCGCTGGTGGTGGCGGCGGACGTACTCTCTCGCACAGTGGACTGGACAGATCGCACCACCTGTGTCCTATTTGGGGACGGGGCAGGGGCGGTGGTGCTGGAAGCCGCAAGAGAGGGGGACGGCGGCATCCTCAGCATCGAGCTGCGCAGCGATGGCAGTGGCAGCGAGCTGCTCAGCCTGGCCATGGCCACCGAGGCCAGGCCCCTGGTGGGATCCCTGCAGGTGGGTCAATACCGCTGCTGCCCCATCGCCATGAACGGCCGTGAGGTGTACAAGTTCGCCGTCCAAGCGGTGCCGGAGATTATCGAGAAGGCTCTCTTTCGAGCTGGGATTGCCGCAGCAGCCGTGCAAGGCTACTTCATCCACCAGGCCAACCAGCGCATCCTCGATGCTGTGGCCAAGCGGCTGCAGTTGGATCCCCAGCGGGTGGCCAGCGTTCTGGAGCGCTACGGCAACACCTCCGGCGCCTCGGTGCCGATTGCGCTGGCCGACTGGATTGGCCAAAGGCGGTTTGGCCCTGGGGATTTGGGGGTGATGGCTGGCTTCGGCGCCGGCCTCACCTGGGGAGCAATTGTCTTTCGTTGGGGCAGATGAGTTGGAGAGTATTGAACTGATGAGCGTTGCCTGGATCTATCCCGGTCAGGGATCCCAAGTCGTGGGCATGGGAAGGGATTTACAAGATTGGCCAGGGGCGGCCCGCAAGTTGGCTGTGGCCCGCGAGGTGCTGGGATGGGATCCCCTGGCGCTCTCGGAAGAGCAGATCCATCAGACCGGCTACACGCAGCCGGCTTTATTCACTGTATCGGCCCTGCTGACGGACTATCTCTACGCTCAGGGTCAGGCTCCCGCCTGTACAGCCGGCCACAGCTTGGGAGAATATAGCGCCCTCTACGCCGCGGGGGTATTTGATTTTGAGACTGGCCTGCGGCTGGTGGCGCTGCGGGGCCAGTTGATGGAAGCTGCAGGGGATCCCCCCGGCAGCATGGCGGCGCTGATTGGGTTTGATCGCGACAAGCTGGAGCACCTGTGCCAGATGACTCCCGATGTGGTCATTGCCAACGACAACAGCCCGGATCAGGTCGTGATCAGCGGCTCGGTCGAGGGGGTGCAGGCCATCTGTGAGCAGTTGCAGGCCAAGCGCACCGTTCCCCTCAAAGTCAGCGGCGCCTTCCACTCGCCCTTGATGCAGGCGGCGGCGGAAACCTTTGCCCACACCTTGCGCGAGGTTGACTTTCAGGCTCCGCGAGTGCCGGTCTACAGCAATTGCACGGCTGCCGCTAGCCGAGATCCCCAGGTCCTCAAGCAGGCACTGCTGTCTCAGATGACTGCCCCAGTCCGCTGGCGAGAAACGGTGCTGCAGATGGCCGCCGACGGCATCCGAGAGGTGTGGGAAATCGGCCCTGGCAATGTGCTGACGGGCTTGGTGAGGCGAACGGCACCTGCCCTGGGACGGTGCAACATCAGCAGCCTCAGCATCGGCTAAGGGATCCCGGCAGCCCTGTTGCTGCAAGTTGCGTTGCTAGCTCCTCAAGGGAGAAGGGCTGCGGGTGAGGAAACCTCCCCAAACAGCAGTTAGGATCAATGAAAACCTGTTTCTGGGGCCGACGATGCCGTCTTCTCCCCCTCGCCAGCTTTGGGTCAATGCTTTTCCCGCTTTGGCTGGCCTTGCCGTGGCCCTCGGCAGCCTGGGATCCGGCGGATCCCTGTGGCAGTCGGGGGCAGCCGCTTTGGCTACGGGCATGACCGGCTACCTCGCCTCCGCCCTGGCTGGGAGTGAGTCCAAAGCCAAAATCCACCTGCTGGAGCAATCTCTGGAGCACCTCAAAAGCCGGCAAGAGCTAGGTTTACAGCACCTGCAAAACGAGCTGGCCGATCTGCGGGCTGCTCTTGCCAATTGGACACCCCTTCGGCAGGAAGAGAAAGCCGGCGATGGAACTGATGCTCAAACCTATTTTGAGTTGGGATCCCAGATCCAAGCTCAGCAAGAATTGCTTTCACAATTGCGTACAGAAGAGCAGAATCTAAAAGCCTCAATAGAAGACTTGCAAGCCAAAAAACAAGAGCTTGTACAACTTTTGAAAGAGTACGTTGCGAAAATTGACCAACTCCGCTGCAAACGGGATCTTTTCGCCCAAGAGATCGCCCGCCTTAATCAAGCTCGCCAAGCAACAGGCTGCAGCAACTTTGCCGCCCACCCCTCTGGGTTTGGAAAGGGATCCCTGGGCTTCAGCTCCGTTTCTGCCACCGCCTACGACGAAATTCTTGCAGCTATTGAGGAGCGAGTAAACGACTTGGACGACATGGCAAAAGCGATGGCAGAGCTGAGCTCGCTCGAGGGCAGATGGTAGCCTATCAGACGCCTTCCGAGTCCGGATCTATTTCATGAATTCGCCGCAGGGATCCCTTATTAAAGGCCGGGAAGCGTAGATAGGGGTACTGTTCCTTGGCCTGCTGCAGCTCTTGAAAGGCGGGGGCCAGGTGGTCTTGGGGGGAGATCCCTGTCACGACACACCAGATCTTGGTGCGTGTCAAGGCCACAAAAGCTTGGTTGCGCCGGCGCAGTTGCTCTTCCACACTGAGCCCCGGTTCGGTGGCGTTTTGAAACTGGCAAACGTAGACTTTCCAAGCTTCATTGCCTTTGGCCCGGAAGATCCCCGCTAGGGTGACATGCCCCGGCAAGCGGAAAATATCCTGACCGGCATCTTCGCCGGCTATGAGAGCTCTAATTCCTCTTTGTTTGAGCTTGGCCTTCAGGCTTTCCCAATAAGGTCTGCTCTTCTTGAAGCTGTCTACACCGGTAACCAGGAGATCCTCCGGCTGAAAACTCCACTGCTTCAGGTCGCGCTCGATTTGTTGGGCAATCCAATTCTGCTCCTCTTCCTCAGAAGGGAAGGTGCGCCAGATTAGCAGCGATTGCGGATCCACCTTGGGCTCAAAGTCTTCTTGATCGATGGGATGGCAAGCCTTGCGGGTGAGGGTAATTGTGGATCCAGGCTTACGAAAATCGCCTTCTACCACTTCGTAACCTAAATTTTCCCACTGCCCTTTTTGAGTAACTCCCTGCAAAGGCTGGTCTCCACGCAAAAGACCCATGTTGATGGCATGGGCAGCCATGAGAATAATCTTCGGAGTGCGGTAGCAATGGGGCAACACAGTGGCCCGCCCTCCCAACTGCACTTTGGGCTTGCCTGTCTCGTCGCGCCCGAATAGCTCGGCTATTCCTGGCACCGTCAGCGAGCCAATGCCCTGGGCTTCGTCATAGGCCCAATACAGCCGTTTGGGATCCCGTAAAGCCCGATAGGCTAAACGGTAAAAGGCAGGGGGCAAATCTTGACCTTCATCGATCAAAATAACATCGAAGAGCTGAGGGATTTCCTTGGCTTCTTTTTCTAACTTTTCGCAGACGTAGTCGAAGGGCTCAGTTGTATAGTCATTTTTATCCCTTAGCTCTGCCTTTGCCCGCTCCAAGCTTTTGGGCGTTAAGCCACATTCGTTAGCGAGCAATCGATAGAACCCAGTTTGATTTTGGGATCCCCAGGCGTGCATCACCTGGATCTTTTTCCAGTCCGGCTCAAGGTCAAACTTGCTCTGACAGACCTTTGAGATTTGCTCGCGAATTTGGTGATAGAGAGAGCGGGTGTAAAAAACTACCGCAATGTCCCAATCGGGGTGGTCGGCGTGGATCTTGGCCGCTCTGCGAGTCAAGACTACCGTTTTGCCTGTCCCCGCCAGGCCCCGCAACCGCTGTGGCCCCTCAGGATATTGGGTGGCAATTTTGCGTTGGTCTTCATCAAGCTTAAAGATCTGCTCTTGGACGCGACGGATCACCGCCTGGGGATCGTAGCTGTAAGATATTGGGTCATCGCCGGGATCCCCCAACTTTATTCCCAACGTTTTGAGGATCACTTCCCATTCTGTGGCGTTGAGAGGAGCGCCATTGGCCTTTTTGGCCGCATACAGAGTCTGCCGCAACTGCTCTGGATGCTCCAAATCATCTGCAAAAAGCAGCGCCCCGAGAAACGGGGGATCCCCGAAGCGCTCCTGCCATTCTTGTCGCCGAATGCGAGGCAAAGCCAGCCGATATTGCCAGGCAACGCGAGCTTGGAGAGGCCGGGTTTCCGGATTTTGCTGCAGCCAATTCTTGATCTGAAACATTTGGTTATCGGCCTGCCCCAAGGGGGTCTCGGTTTCCCTGTGCCACTCCCGCATGCGCCACTGGCTGCCGTCGATGGCTTCGATATTGTAAAGGTTGCAGCCCTTACACTCGAAAACCCAAAAGCCCAGTTCAAAATGAATCAATAGGATGTCGGGCTTGGCCGTGACGTGGCCCTGATGGTTATAGATACTGAACTGATGGAGGAGGTAGCCGGGATCGGATCCCAGGGCCTGCCGCAGCGCATTCCAAACCACTGCTTCCGCAGCTACCCCAGGTAAGCTGTCGTCCAGAGCGCCGTCGGGTTGAAAGTGCATGGGGGATCCCTCGTTTTCCAACTTGAACCCAATGTACAACAGGAAACCTGAGCTCTTGGGGAAGGATCCAAAGCCCCTAAAGCAAAGACTCAGGTCGGATCCGGGGATCCACCCACATTAAGAGCAGATCGGCCAACAAATTGCCCAGAATGAGCATCACGGCCCCCAGCAAAAGCCCGGCCATCACCACGTTGATGTCGAAGCTCTGGACCGCTTCCAAGAGCAGCTTGCCCAGCCCCGGCCAGTTGAAGAAAAACTCGGCAATAAAAGAGCCGCTGAGCAAATTGGCAAACTCAAAGCCCAAGATCGTGATCAAGGGGTTGACGGCGTTGCGCAATGCATGCAGCCAGATCACCCGCCATTCCGGGATCCCACGCGCCCGCGCCGCCTGGATGTATTCCTGCCGCAGCACGTCCAAGAAGTTGCCGCGGGTAATCCGCTGCAGCCCGGCAAAGCTGGTGATGCTCAGGGCCAGCGTGGGCAAGAGCAGGTGACGGCCCAGATCCAGCAGCTTTCCCCCCCAACCCAGCTCGGCAAAATAAACACTGGTCATCCCGCCCACCGGCAGCCAGCCCACGTTTTGGGCCACGATCAGCAGCAAAATGGCCAGCACAAAGCTGGGCATGGCCTGCCCCAGGTAGCTGAGCAACTGCAACGCCCGATCCAGAGGAGTGTTCTGCTGCAGCGCCCCCAGGATCCCCAGCGGAATGGCGATCATCCAAGTCAGCAAAACGGAGCACACTGCCAACAGCAGGGTGGCGCCGGCGCGGGAGAGGATGAGCTGCGCTACTGGCACGCGATAGGTGTAGCTGACGCCAAAATCCCCCTGCAGCAGATTGCCCAGCCAGGTCAAATACTGCCAAAGCAAGGGTTTATCCAAGCCCAGCCGCGCCTCTTCCTGGGCGATAAACTCCTGGCTGATACTGGGATCCGCCCGCAAGGGATCCAAAAAATCGCCGGGGGCCAGTTGCAGGAGCAAAAAGCTGAGCACCGTGATCAGCAGCAGCACCGGCACCGCTTGGACCAGCCGCTGCAAAACAAGGGCTAGGGGAGGCCAAAGGCTGAACACCCGTCCAGCAGGGGGAGAAGAGGTTGCGGCCACAGGCAGAAGTCGAGTTGAGCGAGGTCCAAATCTCCCTGGGAGTGGGATCCCTGTCGAACTATGCTGCCATTCTCGCGGCCAAATTTCCAGGTTGCTGCCTGGCTTGGAACAGGGCGCAGTTGCCCGTTAGGGGAAAATTGGGGGTTAAGCCAATCCGGCAGGCGCAAGCTAAGGCGGTAGACTAGTCAGAAGCTTTTTCGATGAGTTGCCGTTGGGAAGATCTCTTGCGAAACCTGTTTCTTACCGGCGCTAGCGGCTGTCTGGGGCATTATGTGTTGGAGCGCCTGGCCCAACAAAGGGATCCCGAGTTTCCGGAGCAGCCCGCCTACCACCTGTACATTCTTATCCGCAACCCCAGCCGCCTGCGGTTGCCCCCGGAGCGTTTGCCTGCCCCCATCACCCTGGTGGCCGGCGATCTCCTGCGCATTCGGGAACACGCCGCCCTGCTGCGGCAGATGGATGGGTTGATCCACATGGCGGCGGCTTGGGGGGATCCCACCCTGACCTGGGCGGTGAACGTCACCCACACCTTGGAGTTGCTCAGCTTGTTGGATCCGGAGCGCTGTCAGCAGGTGATCTACTTTTCCACTGCCAGCCTTTTGAATCAAGCGTTAGAACCTTTGGCCATCGCCGGCCAGGCCGGCACCGACTACATCCGCAGCAAGTACGCGATGCTGCTGCGACGGCAGGAAAGCAGCTTCTGGCCAGATCGCCTGCTCACCCTCTACCCCACCCTGCTGTTTGGCGGCAGCCCCCACCACCCCTACTCCCACATCACCGCCGGCCTCAAGGAGGTG
>NZ_JANSHG010000119.1:0-8144 GCF_047461555.1 Synechococcus sp. WC101 | reverse complement strand
CGCTGAAGTCGTTGATCAACGCTAGGCGGGGGATCCCCAGCTCCGCCGCCAACTGGCTTGAGTGCAGGCTCCAGGGCAGGTTGGTGATTTTGGCCCTCTGTCCCCCGGCTCCTGGACTGCTTTTTTCTTCCACTACGGGGCCGGCCACAGCAAAGCAGGCGGCAACCGGTTGGGGATCTCGCCCCAGCTCCTGCCGTGCCTGGGCCAGAAACTCCAGCACCACCGGGGTGAGGTTGGGATAGCTCTGGCTGGCGTAGCGGCAGTGGTAGAGGCTGTGATCGGGATCTTGGGCATTGAAGAGGCTGAGGCTGGTCTTGGTGCCCCCGATATCTCCCGCCAACAGCAACTCCATAGTGTTTTCCGGGCAGCGCGTTATTCTCACCCTGACATTTTCGGCAGTACCCTGGCAACACCGGCCCCTCTCGGCCGGGGCGGGAAAGGGCAGGGAAGATGCTATGTTAACTGATGTAAAAGTTTCTAAGGATTGCGTTTTGTTTCCTACCTCTTGTTCGCCGCCTCTCCAAGAAGAGCCTTCCCTGGCCTCCCAGGGCCCAGTCGGACGGGAGATTCCCCGTTCTTCTCTGCGAAGGCGGTTTCCCTCTCACCACGCCATCGGGGGAGCGGCGGCTGTGCTGGTGTGCCTACCCGTTTTTGTGGCAGCGCCCCTGGTGCGCTATAGCCCTTGGCTAAGCTTGGCGATGACTCTAGGCTGGCTGGGCCTTAGCTGGCGGCTCTACTCGCGGCCCCGCACCCGCATCTGGGGGGATCTGCTCTACGGCTTCACGCTGACTTGGCTGGCAGGATCCTTCTACTGGGGCTGGCTGCGCTGGGAGCCCCTCTGGCACATGCCGGTGGAAGCTCTGGGGATCCCGATGGTCTGGTGGGGGGCACGGCAACGCTTTGCCCGCATCGGCACCTGGTTTTATCTCGGCTCCTTGTGGGGCACAGCGGTTACAGATCTTTACATTTACTCGGTGGGGCTGTTGCCGGAGTGGCGGCAGGCGATGCGGTTTGACCGGCTGGATCAGGCAACCGTCCCGTTTATGGCTGCGCTCGACAAAATGGCCGCCCCTTGGGGGGTAGCTTGGGGCATCGGCTTAAGCCTTCTGCTCCTTGGGGTTGGCCTGTGGGTCATTCAGGGATCCCGTCGCTTGCACCACTGGGCCTTTGCCGGAGCAGTGCTGAATACCCTGTTGGTGGATGGGCTCTTTCTGTGGGGGGCGGCCTTGCTTCGCTGAGCCAACCACCTCTGCGGTGCTGACCCAGAAAATGGCGGCGCAAGGGACAACATTGAGGCCTGCAGAGGAGCCTGCCTACCGTTGTTTGGAGTTTCTACGTAGCGCTTTGTTGTGGCCAGGTAGCCGCGAAGGATCTCTTCCTCCCCAGGGAAGGTAGCTGACTTCTCCGGTGGGAGCAGTCCTCCAGCCTAGGAAAGAGTTCTCTGGCTTACCCCTGGGCGAAAGCCAGCTATAGGGGCGGGGAGAGCGTCAAGGTCAGTCGGGTGTCGGTACGCCTGTTCGGCAGGAGGCAGCTCCGGCAGCGGTGCCGGCTGGGGGAAAAAGTCGATGACCTCCCAGCTCTTGGCATCGGGAGAGGGATGGGCCAGTAGCCACCGTTCGGGCAGGGTTTTGGGCTGCGCTCCCCCAGGGGAAGGGGAACTTTGCGCCTTCTGGTGGGCCAGGGTGAGCTGGAAGGGATCCCCCTTGCGGCGGTAGGGGCGGCGGGATCCCGGTGGCTTGACAATTACGGTATAGGTGCCGCTGAGGTGGTGGCCTTCCAGTTTCTCTCCTGAGGCCAACAGCAGGGGTTCACGGCGATCCTGACGAATTTGGACATCCTGCACTTCCAAACGGCCTGCTAAGCGGTCGCTGCCCACCAGCGAGGCAACCGGCTCAGCCGGGTGGGAGATCTGGTAGGCCAGAGCCTGCTGCACAACCGACTTGGGAGGTCGGGGGCCACAGCCCCCCAGTAACCCCAACAGCCCAATGGCCAGGAGGCTCATCAGGCAACGCAGGCTATTGCGCAGGGCCTGCCCCCTATGGCGCCGGCTTCTCTCCGGTTTTGCCATGGCCTCCTCCCTAAGCAATCTCTGTTGGCATCGTGGCCAAGCCCCTCAGACGACTGCCACGGTGGGGTGCTGCTTCAAGTACTCGGTATTGACTCCCGACTCGCGGGTGAGAGCTACCAGGCCGGTGCGGGCAATCTCCCGAATGCCGAAGCTGGTTAACATCTTGATGATGGCCACCATTTTGCCCGGATCCCCTGTCACTTCCAAAGTTAAAGACTCTTCCGCCACATCCACAATCCGGGCACGGAACATCTGCGCCACGTCCATGATGGCCGAGCGAGTTTCGATGCTGGCGTTGACCTTGACGAGCATCAGCTCCCGTTCTACACAGGGGACATGGGTAATGTCGGTTACTTTCAGCACGTCGATCAGCTTGTAGAGCTGCTTGGTCATCTGCTCCACATCGTGCTCATCCCCCTGCACCACCATGGTGATGCGGGAGATGCCAGGCCGCTCGGTGGGGCCAACGGTGAGGCTGTCGATGTTGAAGCCCCGGCGGGCAAACATGCCGGCGATGCGGGTTAAGACCCCGGGCTGATCCTGCACAAGAGCGCTGAGGGTGTGTTTCACGGCAGCCACAGAAGGAGGTGGGAAAAATCCAACTGCAGATCAGGGGAATTGAGATGGCGATAAGCAAATTTTACGCCAGTTTCGCGGCAATGTTCTGAGGGGATCCCTTCGACCTCGCTAGCCAAAGGCTCCGGGATCTCCGTCCAAATCCTGGAGCTGCCGCAAAGATCGATGCGCCTGTTCCTGCAAAACTAGGTTGTGGTGTTGGCGGCTGACCTGCAAAGCGGCTTGCCAACTGGAAATAGCCGTTGCCCTATCTCCCATATTTCCGTAAGCCAGCCCCCGACCGTACAAGCCGTACTCGTCGGTGGGATCCCCGAGGTTGCCGTCGGCTTCCAAGCGAAAGGCCTGGTCGTAATCGTCGAGGGCAGCTTTGATCTCCCCCAGCTCGTAGAGAAGATTGCCCCTGATGTAGAGAACGTGGGGTTGGCAGGGTTCTGCCTCGAGGCTGCGGCTGAGGTCGGCAATGGCCTCGTCATAGCAATCGGCCCAAGCATAGGCAACGCCCCGCCCATAGTGGTGGGCCGGACAGGGATCCCAGCGGATGGCCTGGGACCAATCGGCCACAGCCGCCTCCCATTCTCCCAGGTAGCCGTACACCGTAGCGCGGCAGGCATAGGCAGGCGCCGAGGTGGGATCCCGACAAATGGCCTCGTCCAGGTGAGCTAGAGCTGAAGGCAGGGATCCCTGTTGCCTGAGCAGGTTGGCCAAGCGGAGGTGGTGGGGGGCGCTGGGATGCCGGCGTACTACCTCGGCAAGCTCGGCTATTGCCCCCTGCAAATCCCCCTGCAACTGAAGAAGGAGGCCGCGGTAGAGATAGGACTCTGGCCGGCGCGGGGCCAACCGGGTGGCTTGGTCGAAGTCCGCCAGCGCCTGGGGAAGTTGGCCGAGTTCGAGGTAAACCTGGCCGCGCAGAAGGTGGGCGTTGGTCAGACAGGGATCCTGCTGCAGCGCCAGGTTGAGCTGCTCGACAGCCCCTATCAGATCCCGGTTCAGCCACCGTTCGCGACCCCGGTTGTAAGCCAAGATGGCGGGGCGGGTGAAGGCTGAAATGGCTGCCGCACTGGCCAGACCCATCACTGCCGAGAGGCGATCCTGCCGCCAACTGGCCAAGCCCCCCAACAGCAGGGCAGCCGCGAGCAACAGGCGCAAACCGGCCGAGTCGTGGGCTTTGAGCATGGCATCAACCCGGAGCTGGTTTCTCTGATTCTGCCTGATTGGGCAGCGAGAAACACCCATCCGCACGAATTTGGGGAGTCTCTCTTGTTCAGGCTGGATCCGCATAGGAAGGGGATCCCTGCTGTTCCCCTTCCTTCTCCCTTTTGGGTGGAACGGACATTCTAGGCCCAGAGCATCAGCCGCAGCTCATAGGGATCGTGCATGTCAGGATGAAAGGGCAGCAGGCGGATGGCCAGCCCCTGCAAGCCGCTGGCCTCGTAGCGAATCTGGCCGGAGAAGATGGCCCGATCCTCCACCGTCTCCACGTAGCGCAGGGGGGTTGCTTGGCCGTTCCGGATCTGGCCGTTGTCGTCCACCGGCCCCTGGTAGGCCTGGACGATGACATCCTGGGGTTGCAGGGATCCCAGCCGCACCTCAACGGTCACCGTGAGGGGATCGCGGGCCATCACCACTTGGTCGTTTTGCGCCGAGGGGAGGCCGGCGGCGGAAGCTTTCTTGGGGGGTTCGACCTGGACATTGACAACCCGAATGTTGTACCAGTTCTCCTGCAGATGGCTGCGCCAGCGGGTAAACTGGCGAGCCGACTCGAAGTTATCGCGGCGCATGCGGTCGAAGTAGTTGCTGAGGGGAATGTAGGCCCGCTCGGCATACTCCAGTACCATGCGCTGGGTGCTAAAGCGGGGGCAGTTGAGCTGAATGGCCTGCTTCATGCGCCGAATCCAGGCGTGGGGCAGGCCATCGCTACCGCGCTGGTAAAACAGAGGGGCAACCTCCTGTTCCAGCAGGTCATAGAGGGCGTTGGACTCCACCTCGTCTTGGTAGGCGCGATCCTCGTATTCCTCGCCGCGGCCAATGGGCCAGCCGGTCTGGTAGTAATCGGCCTCATCCCACCAGCCATCCAAAATGCTCAGGTTCTGTCCGCCGTTGGCCGCCGCCTTCATGCCACTGGTGCCGCTGGCCTCGCGGGGGCGCAGGGGGGTGTTTAGCCACACATCCACCCCGGCTACCAGCAGGCTGGTGATGTACATGTCGTAGTCTTCGATAAACACCAGCCGCTGGCGAAACTCCGGCTGGCGCGACACTTGCACAATTTGCCGGATCAGCTCCTTGCCGGGGTTGTCGCGGGGGTGGGCTTTGCCGGCAAAGATAAACTGCATCGGGTAGCGGGGATGGTTGAGCAAGGCTTTGAGCCGTTCCAGGTTGTGAAACAAGAGGGTGGCCCGCTTGTAGGTGGCAAAGCGGCGGGCAAAGCCAATGGTGAGCACTTCCGGGTTGAGGGCTTCAGAGGCCCACTGAATTTCCACCGCTGAGGCCGCCCGCTTTTGCAGTTGCTCCACCAGGCGCTCGCGAACGAAGTTGATCAGGCGCGAGCGGCTGCGCTCGTGGGCCCGCCACAGCTCCCCATCCGGGATCCGATCCACTTTCTGCCACAGGGGATCCGAGGGGGGAGCCTCCGCCCAATCCGGCCCCAGGTAGCGATCGTAGAGGGCCTGGTTCTCTTCCCCCACCCAGGTGCGGGCATGCACCCCGTTGGTGATGGAGGTAATCGGCACTTCCTCCAGCGGGATCTCGGGCCAGAGGCGGCTGAACATCTTGCGCGAGACCGACCCGTGCAGCTTGCTGACGCCGTTGACAAACGAGGCCATGTTGATGGCCAGCACTGCCATGCTGAAGGGGGATTGAAAGTCGCCGGTGTTTTCGCGGCCCAGGGCCAAAAAGCGCTCCCGGCTCAGGCCCATCTGGCTGTAGTAGAAGCCGAGGTAGTAGTCGATTTTGTCGGGCGGGAACAGGTCGATCCCGGCAGGTACCGGCGTGTGGGTGGTAAACATCTGGCTGGACTTGGCCACCTGCCAGGCTTCTTCAAAGCTCAACCCCTGCTCCACCATCAACAGGCGGATGCGCTCCACCGCCAAAAAAGCCGAGTGCCCCTCGTTCATGTGGTAGACGGTGGGATGGATGCCGAGGGCGCGCAAAGCCCGCACGCCGCCGATCCCCAACATGATCTCCTGGTGGATGCGCACATCCTGGTCGCCGCCGTACAGCTCATCGGTGATGTCCTGGTCGTACTGGCTGTTGGGCTCGATGTTGGTGTCCAGCAGGTAGAGGGGCACCCGCCCCACCATCGCCTTCCAAATGCGGGCAAACACCTTGCGTTTGGGGTAGTCCACCTCGATGCGAATCTCGCGGCCCTCCGCATCTCTTTGCAGCTCCAGGGGCATATTGAAAAAATCGTTAACGGGATAGCGCTCCTGCTGCCAGCCGTCGGGGTTGAGGTACTGGCGAAAATACCCCTTCTGGTAGAGCAGGCCCACCCCCACCAGCGGCAGGCCCAGGTCGCTGGCCGCCTTGAGGTGATCCCCGGCCAAGACCCCCAGGCCTCCTGAGTAGAGGGGCAAACAATCTGCCAGACCAAACTCGGCTGAAAAATAGGCGTAGCACTCCCCTTCCACCGCTTGGGCCGAGCGATACTTGCGATACCAGGTGTCTTCCTGCAGGTAGCTCTGGAGCTGTTGGCTGGCCCGCTCCAGGTGGGCCAAAAAACCAGGATCCTCCGCCAGCTCGTCCAGCCGCTCCTGCCGAATCTGCCCCAACAAAGCCACCGGATTGTGGCCACAGGCATCCCACAGATCTGGATCCATGCGCCGAAACAGGCTGCGGGTTTCCACGTTCCAACTAAAATGCAGGTTATAGGCCAACAAGCGCAGACTTTCCAGAGCAGCCGGCAGGTAGGGAGTGACCTTGAACGTGCGTAACGGCTTCATAAGTATCCGGGACGAGCGTGAGTTGCCACTGTCAGGCTACCCCGGCCTTCACCGGGTCGCACGGCTTTTTATAGCTTTTTCCGACTTCGGGGAGGCGCGCCAATAGGCGCAAGAGACCTCTGCAGGGGATCGGGGAAAGCCGATGGGGAATCCAACAGTTGCGACAATTCAAGCCGGGCTTTGTCGAGGATGGATCTGACTGCGCCCCTGGCCGATACCATTGCTGCCATTGCCACGGCAGTGGTGCCCGAACAGGGCAGCATTGGCATTGTACGCCTCTCCGGTTCGCGGGCTTTGGCCATTGCCCAGGCTATCTTTACTCCCGCCCGCCGCAACGCAGTCTGGGAAAGCCATCGCCTCCTCTACGGCTGGATCCACGACGAGAAGGGCCGGCGGTTGGACGAGGCCCTGGCCGTCTGGATGCAGGCTCCCCGCTCCTACACCCGCGAGGACGTAGTGGAGCTGCACTGCCACGGCGGCATCATGGTGGTTCAGGCCACGCTGCAGCAGTGCCTGCGCCAGGGGGCACGGCTGGCGCAGCCGGGGGAGTTCAGCCTGCGCGCTTTCTTGAACGGCCGCATCGACCTCACCCAGGCCGAAAGCGTGGCCGATCTGGTGGCGGCCCGCTCCCCGCAGGCGGCCCAAATGGCCCTGGCGGGGCTGCAGGGCAAGTTGGGGCAGTCCATCCGCGCCCTGCGCCAGGAGCTGCTGGGTTTATTGGCCGAGATCGAAGCCCGCCTCGACTTTGAAGAGGATCTGCCCCCCCTGGACGTCCCCGCTTGGCAGGCCCGGCTGCAAGCCATCCAGGCCCAGATGCAGGCCCTGCTGGCCACCGCCGAGCGGGGGCAATTGCTGCGCACCGGGGTCAAGGTGGCCATCGTCGGGCGGCCCAATGTGGGCAAGTCCAGCCTGCTCAACGCCTGGTCAGGCCAGGATCGCGCCATCGTCACCGACCTGCCCGGCACCACCCGCGACGTGGTGGAATCCCAGTTGGTGGTCAGAGGGATGCCTGTCCAGCTTTTGGATACCGCCGGCATTCGCGCCACCGACGATCCGGTGGAACGGCTAGGGGTGGAGCGCTCCCAACGGCTGGCTCAAGCTGCCGATGTGCTGGTGCTGGTCATCGACGCCCAGGCCGGCTGGACGGATGCCGACGCCGCCATCTACGCGTCCATCCGCCACCGCCCCCTCATCCTGGTGATCAACAAAACCGACCTCGCCCCCGCCGACAAGATCCGCCTCCCGCCCGAGATCGCCTACCGCGTCCCCGCCGTCGCCGCCCAAGGCCAAGGGATCCCGGAGCTGGAAGAGGCCTTGGAGCAGCTTGTGACTCAGGGGCGGCCCCAGCCCAACCTGGAGGTGAGCCTCAACCAACGCCAGGCCGCCGCCCTCCGCCAGGCCCAAGCCAGCCTGGAACAAGTCGTTCAGGCTATGCAGGCGCAGCTCCCCCTCGATTTTTGGACCATCGACCTGCGCGGCGCCCTGCACGCCCTTGGCCAAATCACCGGCGAGGAGATCTCCGAAGCGGTGCTGGATCAGATCTTCAGCCGCTTCTGCATCGGCAA
>NZ_JANSHG010000118.1:0-8281 GCF_047461555.1 Synechococcus sp. WC101 | reverse complement strand
GCTGCTGGACAAGGCGCGGGAAATTCGCCGCACCCTTGGCACCCACGTGCCTGTTCCCGAAGCGAGTGAAAGCGTTACCCAGGCGGTGCTGGAGGCGCTTTTTTTGCGCCAGGGATCCGGCTCAGGGGAGCGCCAGTTGGAGCTGGATCTGGGGATGGCAGAGGTGAGCCGGTTTCACGCCCGGTGGGATCGCTCTGCCGAGCAGGAGCGGCGCAACCGCACCCGTTTTGCCCAGCGATCCCTCAAGCCTGAAGAAGTGCAGCGGGAACTGGAGGCTACAGACGCCGTGCTGGGGGATCCGCAGGCAGTACAGCAATTTTTTCTCGCTGCCGCCCAGCGCCTGGGCCTGGCCGTGATCCCTAACCGGCAGTCTGGAGTCTTCCAGGTCAACCTCAGCCGAGAGGGCACGGCAACCCTGCCGGAGGCCATTCGTTCAGCCCTGCCCCAGCCCAAGGGTGGACACTGGCGGATTAGCTTTGTCTCCCCCACGCCAGAAGGAGCGGAGTACGTTGGCCGCAACCACCGCCTCATCGCTGCCCTGGCCCACTTTTTGCTGGAGAAGGCTCTAGATAATCCTGAAGAGGCCGTCGTCTCCCGCTGCGGGGTTGTGCGGACGCGGGCTGTGGCCGAGCTCACCACCCTCTTGTTGCTGCGCGTGCGCTACCTGGTGGAGCAGCCGCTGGCTCAGCCTCTGCTGGCGGAGGAGGTGCTGGTGCTGGGAGGGGTTGGCCTGGAAAGAGGCGCAGCCCGCTGGCTGGAAACTGGGGCAGCGCTCCAGCTTTTGGCCAAAGCCACGCCAGATGCCAACCTGCCGCTCGCGGAAAAGCAGGAGTTGGTGCAGCATGTGCTAGACAGCCTCAGCCCCTGGCCGCCGACTGCAGAAAACTGGGGCCTAGGACACCCCCTTCAGCAAGGGATCCGGGAGGCCATTTGCCGGCGGGCTGGCGAGCTGGCTGATGCCCACAGGCGCATCCGACAGGCTATCTCCCAGCGCGTGCGCGGGCTGGAGGTTAAGCCGCAGTTTCCCCCGGATCTGCTGGGAATTCTTGTCCTACAACCTCTGCTGTCCAGATGAGCCAATTTCCTGCACTACGCCTTGAAGGGGGCCTCTTGGGGCCGGACATCCTGGAGCAGCTTTTGGCCGGCGAGCTGCCGGGCCAGAAGCCGAGAGACTTTGGGCTAGACGACAAGCGCAGCCTGACCGAGGAGATGGCCAGCGTCTTTGCCGATGCCCGCACCCAGTGGGAAGTTTTCCGCCGTCGGCTGGCCCGTCTGCCAGAAGGGGATCCGGCCACGTCGGTTACCCGCGATGCCTGGGTCATTCCCTTTCTCAGCCTTCTGGGCTACGAGCTGCGCTACAACCAGCGGGCCTACGAGATTGACGGCGCCACCTTTGCCATCTCCCACCGAGCTGGCGAAGCAGAGGACGCTCCGCCGGTGCACATTGTGGGGGTGCGCCAGGAGCTGGGACGGCTGGCTCCTACTGGCAGGCCGCGTCTAGCCCCTCACTCGCTGCTGCAGGAGTATCTCAACCGCAGCGAGCACCTCTGGGGCATCGTCACCAACGGGCTGATCCTCCCCCTGTTGCGAGACAGCACCTTTGTGCGCCGGCAGGCCTATGTGGAGTTTGACCTGCAGCAGATCCTGGAGGAGCAGCGCTTTAACGACTTTGCCATCCTGTTTCGCCTGTTGCACCGCAGCCACCTGCCCCAAAGGGCGGAGCAGGCGCGGGAGTGTTGGCTGGAGAAGTACTACCAGCAAGCTCTGGAACAGGGGGGGCGAGTCCGCGAGCGGCTGCGGGATGGGGTGGAAGAATGCCTCAAGGGCTTGGCCAACGGCTTTCTTGCCCATCCCAAAAACTCCCAACTGCGGGAGCGGCTGGCCTCTTCTGGATTGAACCGCCTCACCCCGGAGGAGTTCTACCGACAACTGCTGCGGCTGGTCTATCGCTTTTTGTTTCTCTTGGTCTCGGAGGAGCGGGGGCTAATTAGCGCCAGCCCCCTCTACCGGGATCACTACGGCGTGGGTCGGCTGCGGCGGCTTTTGGAGCGGCGCAGCGCTTTTACGGAGCATGAGGATCTCTGGTGCAGCCTGCGGGTGCTCTGGCGGGTGCTCTCCCAGGAAGAGCTGGCAAAGCATCTGGGGGCTGCGCCTCTCAACGGCGAGCTGTTTGCCCCTTTGGAGCTGGATGAGTGCAGCCTGAGCAACCGGGATCTGCTGCAGGCCTTCTGGCATCTGGCCTACTACCGAGAAAACGCGACCTCCCCGCCGCGCCGGGTTAACTATGCCGCTCTCGATGTGGAAGAGCTGGGATCCGTCTACGAAAGCCTGCTCGACTACCGGCCCCAGATCTTGTTTACTGCGCAGGCGACGCCTCAGTTTGAGCTCAGCTACGGCTCCGAACGCAAAAGCACCGGCTCCTACTACACCCCGCCAGATCTGGTGGCGGAACTTGTCCGCTCGGCCCTAGAGCCGGTGCTACAGGAGCGGCTGAAGTCTGCAGCCAGCCGCGAGGAAAAGGAACGGGCCATCCTCTCGCTGCGAGTTCTGGATCCCGCCTGTGGCTCTGGACATTTTCTCCTGGCGGCTGCCCGGCGTCTGGGCAAGGAGCTGGCCAAGGTTCGCACCGGGGAAGAGGAGCCTGCCCCTGAGACCGTGCGCGAGGCCATCCGCGACGTGGTGGCCCACTGCATTTACGGCGTGGACAAAAACCCCTTGGCAGTGGAGCTCTGCCGCGTGGCCCTCTGGCTGGAGGCCCATTGTGCCGGCAAGCCGCTTACCTTCCTCGACCACCGCATCAAATGCGGCGACTCGCTGGTGGGGATGTTGGATCTAAAAGTTCTGGACAAGGGCCTTCCCGACGCTGCTTTCGAGGCGGTGAGTGCCCACTCCAGGGAGGCTGCCCGCTCTCTGAAGAGGCGAAATCGCGCCGAGCGCAGGGATTTGGAAACGGGCCAGCTTTCTCTTTCTCTTGAGGCGGACCAAGTGGTGGCCCAGCTCAGCCAGGAGCTCCAGCAGCTCGAAGCCATCCAGGACGACTCGCCAGCCAACGTACGCCGCAAGCAGGAGCTCTACACTCGCTACTGTCAAAACCCAGAACACCAGAAACTGACAGAAGCCTGCAACCTCTGGACGGCGGCTTTTTTCCAGCACTTGACTTCAGACTTCTCGGCGGCCATTACCACGAAAGCAGTCAGCGAGCGGCTGCAAAATCGAGCCAACTCCCGCGCTCTGGCCACCGCCGTAGCCCTGGCCTGCGAGCAGTACTTCTTCCACTGGCCGCTGGAGTTCCCGGAGGTGTTTCACCTTACCCCCTCGCCCAACGCCTTGGGAGAGGGGGGCCAGGGGGGTGAGGGCGGCTTCGACATCATCCTCGGCAACCCGCCCTGGGAGCGCATCAAATTGCAGGAAGAAGAGTTCTTCGCCGTCCGCGACCCGCAGATTGCCCGCGCCGCCAACGCCGCCGCCCGCAAACGGCTGATCGCCGCCCTGCCGCAGACCAACCCTGCCCTGTGGGAAGCCTATCAGCGCGCCCTGCATGCCGCCGAAAGCGCCAGTCGCTTCCTGCGCGGCAGCGGACAATACCCCCTCACCGGCCGCGGGGACATCAACACCTACTCGGTCTTTGCCGAGCGCGTGCGAAGCCTCCTTAACTCTAAGGGACAAGCCGGCCTCATCGTCCCCACCGGCATCGCCACCGACGCCACCAACCAATTCTTCTTCGCCGACCTGGTGGAAAAGGGGCAGCTAGTTAGCCTGTTTGATTTTGAAAACCGCGAAGCGCTCTTCCCCGGCGTACATCGCAGTTACAAATTCTGCCTGCTCACCCTCACCGGCGGCCGCACCCCAACCGACGCCACTACCTTCACCTTCTTCGCCACCCATGCCGATCACCTGCGCGACCCGCGTCGCGTTTTCACCCTCACAGCGGACGACATTGCCCGCATCAACCCCAACACCCGCACCCTGCCGGTCTTCCGTACCCGGCAAGATGCCGACCTGACCCGCGCCATCTATCAGCGCGTGCCGGTGTTGGTTAACGAACACACGGGAGAAAACTCTTGGGGCGTGCGCTTCCTGCGCATGTTCGATATGTCCAACGACTCGCACCTCTTCCGCACCCGTGCAGAGCTGGAAAAGCAAGGTTACCGGCTGGTGGGGAATGTGTTTGTGCCCTCACCCCCTAGCCCCCTCTCCCACGCTGCGGGAGAGGGGGGAAGGATCGCAGCCCCCGACCTCTCTTCTCGCGCTGCGGGAGAAGGAGGGTACGAATTACCCAAGGCCAGCCAGGAACTGATTGCCAGGGCGCGGCAGTTGCGTCGCGAGGCGACGACCGCCGAAAGCCTGCTCTGGGAATTGTTGCGTGACCGTCGGCTGCTAGGCCGAAAATTCCGACGTCAACATCCGATTGGACAATTCATCGCTGACTTTTTCTGTGACGATGCCCGCCTGATCATTGAGATAGATGGCGCCGTGCACCGTGAACCCACTCAGCAGGAACGCGACCGTTTGCGGGAGGAAATCCTGCGCGAACATGGCTTTGCCATTCTGCGCTTTACCAATGACCAGATACTCGACCGCACAGAACAAGTCCTCCAAGAAATTGCTGCCTATGTCACTGCCCATTCCTACGAGCATCCTTCTCCCCTCTCCCAAAGCCTTGGGAGAGGGGCCGGGGGTGAGGGCTACCTCCCCCTCTACGAAGCCAAGATGATCTGGCACTATGACCACCGCTACGGGACGTATGAGGGCGTGCGCGACCGGAGCAGCACCCAACTGCCCACGCCTGATGAGCACCAGCACGCCGACCCGCACTTCGTCGTCCAGCCCTGGTACTGGGTGCGGGCCGAAGAAGTCGCAGCCCGCCTGGGCGAGTGGCAACGCGGCTGGCTGCTGGGCTTCCGGAATGTGGCACGTTCTACGGATGAGCGCACCGCCATCTTCAGCCTGCTGCCCAGGGTGGGGGCGGGACATAAAGCACCCCTTATCTTCTCTGAATCCCAATCTGCTGTGCTTGTTACAGCATGGTTGGCAAATTTCAGCAGTCTGGTCTTGGATTTTGTCACTCGCCAGAAAATTGGCGGTACTTCGCTTGGATTCTTCATCCTCCGCCAACTCCCCGTCCTGCCGCCGGATGCCTACACCCCCGAGGATTTGCGCTTCATCGTCCCGCGCGTGCTGGAGCTGGTCTACACCTCCTGGGACATGAAACCCTTCGCCGACGACGTATGGCGAGAGGCAGACGAAGGATTGCGGGCTGTGATTAGACCTCACCCCCCGACCCCCTCGCCCGCAGCACTGGGTGAGGGCTTCCCCTTCCCGCCGTTCACCTGGAACGAGGAACGCCGCGCCATCCTCCGCGCTGAACTGGATGCGTACTACGCCCGGCTCTACGGCCTCACCCGCAAGCAACTGCGCTACATCCTCGACCCGGCGGATTTGACCGAACGCGAACTGGAAGACATACTCGACCCGCGGGAAGAGGTGGCAGACCCGCTCGACCCGGCTGGCTACGCTACCCGCGCTGCTGCTAGCACCTTCCCCGGCGAAACCTTTCGCGTGCTGAAGGAGAAGGAGATACGTCAATACGGCGAATACCGCACCCGGCGGCTGGTGCTAGAGGCATGGGAGAAGCTGGCGCAACACTAATTTCATTATGCGTAAACAGGGGAGCTTCCCATGCGGACTAACGTTGTCTTGGATGACGAGCTGATCGAGTTGATCGAGCGGGCTCGCCAGCTAACCGGCCTCAAGACCAAGCGCGAGATAATTCACGAAGCGCTGCGCACCCTCATTCGGCTCTACGAGCAAGCCGAGATCCGCAACTTACGCGGCAAGTTGAAATGGGAGGGAGATCTGCACGAGCAACGCCTCTCCTCTCCCTAAGATCTCCCAGCCCAAGCCTCAGGGCGATCCTCTTGCAGTCGCTAGAACACCTGCTAGGCTTAACCTAGCCAAAATGGCTTTGGAGAGCCCCGATGGCCACCATTTTTGACCTGCACGAGAGGGTTCTAAAGGACTACGCCAATTTCGTCCGCTCCTTTTTTCTCATTGCCGACCCACGGGCACAGGCGTTTGTAGACCAAGCTCTGGAAGAAGGGATCCACCTCTGGCCAGAGCCGCTTGTGCAGCTTAGCCCTGCCTACGTAGCCGGCCCAACCGTTGATGAGTTGGCCGAAGCGGGGCGGATTACTGAAGAAACAGCCCGCATCTTCCGCTCTGAGGACGGCAGACCCTTTCGTCTCTACCGCCACCAGGAGAAGGCCATCGCCAAAGCCTTGGCCGAGGAAAGCTTTGTGGTAACTAGCGGCACTGGTTCCGGCAAAAGCCTCTGCTATTTCCTACCCATCATCGACAACTGGATCCGCCAGGGAGGATCCGTAGGCCAGGTGACGGCCCTGGTGGTCTATCCCATGAACGCGCTGGTGAACTCCCAGTACCAGGCTTTACAGGATCTCCGCCAGCGGTATGAGCGCCGCTACAGTCGCCCCTTTCCGCTGCGCTTTGCCAAATACACCGGCGAAACCGAGGAAAGCGAGCGGGAAAACCTGCGGCGGGATCCACCCCAGCTCCTGCTGACCAACTACGTGATGGCCGAGCTACTGTTGGTGCGCCCCGAAGATCAGCGCTTCCTCAGCCCCAACGGCCTGCGCTTTCTGGTCTTTGACGAGCTGCACACCTACCGGGGTCGGCAGGGGGCCGACGTGGCCATGCTGGTTCGCCGCCTCAAGGGACGCTGCGCCGCCAAGAACCTGGTGCACATTGGCACCAGCGCCACCATGATCTCCCGCCCCGAGGCCAGTGCCCAGGAGCGCCGCCAGACCGTGGCCGACTTTGCCAGCCGCTTCTTTGGCCATCCCTTCACACCGGAGCAGATTATCGAGGAGACCCTGGCCCCCTTGAGCGAAGGCGGCCCGCCTTCACCTGAAGAGCTCAAGCCCGCCCTCGATCCCCCCTGGCCCACCGACCTAGCTAGCCTGCGCCGCCACCCCTTGATGCGCTGGTTGGAGTACGAGCTGGGCCTAGAGTTCAGTCCCGACGGCAGCCTCAAGCGCCGCGTGCCCAGGGAGATCTCCGAGGTGGCCGCCCAACTGGCCCAACTGACCGGCACCGCTAGCGAAAACTGTGCGGCAACGCTGCGCCAGTTCCTCGCCCACGCCAGCAGCCTCAAAGACGATCACAGCCGAGGAGTGGCCTTCAAGCTGCACCAGTTTATCTCCCAGGGCCGCACCCTCTACGCCACCCTGGAGAGTCGGGAAAAGCGGCAATTTTCCCTAGAAGGGCAGATGCAGGCGGGGGAGGGCAAGCTCTTTTTCCCCGTCAAGTTCTGCCGCCAGTGTGGGCAGGACTACTACCACGTCCTCAGGTCCAAGGATCAGTTTCTCCCCTATCCCGTGGGAGAAGAGGTGGAGCAGGACGAAGACCAGCAAGCCGGTTACCTGAGCTTGGATCCTCTTGACAACGAGTGGTCGCTGGAGCAGATCCCCGAAGACTGGTACACCCCTGAGGGCAGACTCAAGACCGACTGGGGAAAGCGCGTCCCCCAAGCCGTCTGGGTGCGCCCGGATGGCTCCTTTTCCGAGTACCCCCAGGCGGAGGCGCAGAAGATGTGGTGGCAGCCCCACCCCTTTTCCCTGTGCCTGGCCTGCGGCGAGTACTACAGGGGCCGCGAGCGGGAGTTTGTCAAGCTGGCTTCCCTCTCTAGCGAAGGCCGCTCCAGCGCCACCACCATCCTTGCCACCTCCCTGCTGCGCCATGCCGAGCAAACCCAGGCCGCTTGCAGCAAGCTGCTGACTTTTACCGACAACCGCCAGGACGCCTCCCTGCAGGCCGGCCACTTCAACGATTTTGTGCATGTGGCCCTTCTGCGGGCCTCGCTCTATGCTGCCCTCCTCAAGAAAAAAGAGCTGGGCTTTGACGAGGTGGCCCAGGAAGTGGTGCGGGCTTCTGGCCTGGAGCTTGCCGACATTGCCCAAAACCCGGCTTTGGACCCTGCCTCGCCCAGTGCCGAGGAAGTGTGGCAGACCTTTAGCGAGCTAACCGAATACCGGCTCTATGAAGATCTGCGGCGCGGCTGGCGGGTTACCCACCCCAACTTGGAACAGGTGGGCCTGCTGAAAATCGAGTACCGCGGCCTTAGGGAGCTCTGCCAAAATTCAGCCCTGGCTTCCCTCCACCCCTGGTTTGCCCAAACTAGCCTTGAGGAGCAAGAGCAACTGCTGCGGGCTCTGTTGGATCAGTTTCGGCGCCAATTGGCCATCGACGTGCCCGTGCTCAAGGC
>NZ_JANSHG010000117.1:0-8317 GCF_047461555.1 Synechococcus sp. WC101 | reverse complement strand
GATAGGGATGATACGCTTTCCGCCGCTGCGGCGCTTTTTGCTGCGCCTGATGACCGGGCTGTGGGGCAGCCCTCCCTACAGCCCCAGTTCCTCCTTGGCCTTCTGAGCTGCCCAAAGCACCTCCGCATCGGCGGCCTCTGACCAATCGGGATCGGCGATCTCGGCGTAGAACCTCTGGTCGTAGGAGCGGGTTTGCACCACCACCGGCATGGGCACGGCATGGCCGAGAACCAGGGCCTGCTGTTTGGAATCCAGCTTGGCCAGCACCGTTTTCAAGTTCTGGCTGCCGGCTACACCCGTGAACACAGCCTCGATATCTTGGTCATCGTTGAGAAGGGCCGTGATGCGGGTGCCCAACTGCGACATCACCTCGCGGTCGAGACTGGAAGGGCGCTGATCCACCACCAGCAGCGTCACAAAGTACTTGCGCATCTCGCGGGCGATGGTGCCGAAAATGGTCTGCTTGGCCGCCCGCGGATCCAGAAAGCGGTGCGCTTCCTCGATGGTGATGCACAGTTGCCGGGGCCGGTCGAGGGGATTTTTGGACTGCAAGTACCGCTCCGTCTGCTGCACATAGGCCTGGTGAATGCGGCGGGTGATGACGTTGGCCGCCAACATGTAGGAGAGCAGGTTGGACTGGGATCCGAACTCGATGACCACGTGAATGCCGCGGCTGAGGGCCTCCAGGATCTCGCCGATGTAGTTGTGGGGCAGGCTGTTGCGGATGTACTTGAGGTCGTCGAGACGGGTGAGCTTGCGCTGCAGGGCCAGGATCGAGGCCTTGTTGCCCATTTTTTGCTCGCAAAACTCCTGAATCTCGGCGTTGGAAAGGCTCAAAAGACGGCTGATCCAGTCGCGGCCAAACTCGTTGCGCAGGATAATGGCGTTTTCCAGACTGGCCTCGGAGAGGTTGAGCTCCTCTGCCAACAGCGCCAGATCCTCCACCTCGATCTGGTTGTAGGCAATAAACAGCTCGCGGGCATCCCGCACCCCTCGCCGCCGCGTGGAATCGGGATCCAAGGTATAGATTTGCACCTGGCCGGGGAAGAGCTGCCGCAGCCCCTTGACGGTGGTGGCCTGCCTATCCTCGCTGGCCGCCTCCCAGCCATACTCAGAGTGCATATCAAAAACCAGGTTTACCGCCGCCCGTTTGCGGATGATGCCCGCCAGGATCAGGCGGGCCAAAAAGGATTTGCCGGTACCGGACTTGCCGAAGATGCCGTTGCTGCGCTCCACCCAGCGATCCAGATCCAGACAAATGGGCACCGCCATGTCCAAGGGTTGGCCGATGGCGAAGTTGCGCCGAGTGGGGTCGTCTTCCCAGCCGAAGACGGTGCGAAAGTCCAGCTCCCGCGCCTCGTACACCTGGGAAAAGTGGGCCGGCACCGTTTTCACCGGCAACAGCTCCATCGCCTCGGCAGCAGGAGGGGCTGAGCCGCAGTCGTCTGGCCGCTTGGGATCGATGAGGGGATACAGCCTCTCTGCTTCCGTCTGCCGCGGCACCAGCATCAGCATGGGCGTGAGGGCGATAACCCCGTAGGTGCCGGTACCCGCCAGCACCTCCTGCAGCAGGGTCTCTTCCGGGCGGGGGGGATTGACCAAGATCTGCGGGTTGCTGGTTGCTAAGGTAACGTCGGTGAGCAGGCCGAAGAAGCGGTGGCGCTCCCCCTGGATCACCACAAACTTGCCCACCCGCAGGTCTTCTACCGAGACACCGGGGTTGAGGCGAGCTTCCAAGCCCCGACTCAGGGATCCCTGGATGACGGTGGCTAGCGGTTGGGGAGCGGTCATGGCGGTGAGACTAGTTGCCCGCCTGAGCGCGGGCGCTGCTGCGGGGGGCCCCATCTTGGACGATCCAAGTGCGGACGATCTCCACCTCCTCCGGCGTCCAAAAGCCCAGACGAGAGAGGGGCAGCCCGCGGGCCTGGAGGTAGGCGATCTCCGGGGATCCGCCGCGGGCCTGAGGGCGGTTGGGGTTGTTGGCGTTGAGGATGGTGGCGTGGCGGCGCGTCCAGCGGGGATCGATCAACTCGCTGTTGGGATCCCCTGGCTTGACGTAGGCCAGAACCGCCTCGTAGCTGTCCAGCAACTGGGTGCGCTGTCGCCCTGCCGGCTGGTGGCAGCCGACACAACTGGCCTCCAGCAACGGCTTGATGTCCCGCTCGTAGGTAAACTGCGGCTCGGTGCGAAAGCGCAGTTGGATGGTCTGCTCCAGCGGCAGCCCCTCCTGCGGCGCGATCGTGAGGGTGTAGTCGGTGCTAAAGCGCAAGGGATCCCGAGGTTTAAGCAACAACTCGTCTCCCTGCACGTCGAAAATGACCGCTGCCGGCGGCTCCAACTGAACCGCCAGCCGTTGTAGATTGGGATCCAGCGGCCGATCGAATTGCAGCCGTAGAACCCCGTCCACAAAAACATCCTGCTGCTCGGGGGCTGGCTGAGAGGAGACCCACTGCAGCGGCGCATTCGATTGCGACTCAACCTGCAGATGAGGCTGAACGGCCCAGAACACCACTGCCAATACCACCAGCCCCACCCAAATTCGCCAGCGTCGCCACCGACGGGCCAGGTTCTGTGCAGTTGGAGTGTACATTGCCGCCGCCCTCATGAACTTTAACTTTTGTCAGAATAACGAAGCCCTCTGCGCTTCAGCCATCAATTGATACCTATTGATACAGATGATACAGACAGATAGGGATCCTCAACGAATACGAGGATCCCTTGTCCGCCTAAAAACAGGGTGACGATGGAGGGAAAGAAGCATCTCGCTCTTCCCTAACCATCGAGGGCTTTACCCAAGCTGAAACGCTGTTATCAGCAGAGAGAACCTCGACAAGGCAGGCGACAGGAAATCAGTCGATGCGCTCTAGCTTGATGTTGTGGTGGCCCAACTTGATCTCGAACTGATCCCCCGGCTTGAGGCCCATCTTCTTGGTGTAGGCAGCTCCGATGAGGAGGTTGCCATTCTTGTGAACCGAAACCCGGTAAGTCGGAGCCCGACCGCGGGAACCGTTCTCATCACTAGCATCGAGATCCACACCGACTGCCTTCAGCAAGGCATTGTTGAACTGCATCAGATTCACTCGCTCCTGACCATTCTTGGTATAGGTGACGTAGCCACAGGCGCGAGCTTTTTCCTTGCGATCCGCATTTCCCATCGAAGTTACCTTGTCGAGGAGCTCTTGGCCAGTGAGTGGTTTTGGTTTACCGGTCGTAGTCATATCAAGATGGCTCAAGGACAACAGTTAGTGTAGCCAAAAACAAATAGCGATTGCAATAAGTTGCCTTCAACTCTTTCTTATTAGAGGAGACAAGTTCGGCAAGCGGAATGGGATCTGAAGAGGCGAGTGCGCAAAACAGCAGTAGCGAATTCCCCCTGCGGGACAGAACCTGTAGAGTCGAGGTCGGACTTGCGAAAGAGGGGTTCTCCCCAGGCAAGCCCTAGGCTCGCAAGTGCTGTTCTCGGCGGGATCGGCGGCCTGAGCCCTAGCACTTTGGGCGAGGGATTCCTGTTGTGTTGCTGGCAAAGGGAGGGAAACTGGAAACAGGGCTGTTTGAGTATTCGCTGATATGGATCCCTTTTGGTCGGGGCGGCGTCTGCTGGTTGGGGTGAGCGGGGGAATTGCTGCCTACAAAACTGCGGTTTTGGTGTCTGCTCTGGCCCAGCAGGGGGCAGAGGTGAGGGTGGTTTTGACGCAAGCTGCACAACAGTTTATCTCCCCGCTGACGTTTGCCACTGTGTCCCGTCAGCCGGCTTTTACAGATGCCGAGTTCTGGCAAGCTGCGCGGGGACGGCCGCTGCACATCGAGCTGGGGGAATGGGCCGAGGCTCTCCTGATTGCGCCGCTTTCGGCCAACACCTTGGGCAAGCTGGCCCAGGGGCTGGCGGACAATTTGCTCACCAACGTGGTTTTGGCCTCCCACTGTCCGGTGGCCTTGGCGCCGGCCATGAATACCCACATGTGGAAGGCTGAAGCAGTGGCCGAGAATTGGCAGCGGCTGCAACGGGATCCCCGCTTCTGGGCCTTGCCCACGGCCAGGGGCCGCCTGGCCTGCGATGCGGTGGGGGAAGGGCGCCTGCTGGAGCCAGAGGCGCTGCAGGAGTATGTGCGGGCTCTGCTCTGGACAGGGGGGCAAAAAGACTGGCAAGGGAAGCGGGTGTTGGTGACGGCAGGAGGTACCCGCGAGCCCATCGACGCGGTGCGCTTTATCGGCAACCCGGCCAGTGGGCGGATGGGGGTGGCGCTGGCGGTGGCCGCCGCCTGTCGGGGGGCCGAAGTCACGCTGGTGCATGGGCCGCTGGGGATCCCCTTTGATCCAGCACCCTTCGCCATTCGGGCCATCCCGGTGGAGACAGCAGCCCAACTGGAGCAGGTTTTGCGGGCGGAGTTTCCCCAGGTGGACGTGCTCTGGATGGCAGCGGCAGTGGGGGATGTGCGGCCCACGCAGACCTATGCGGGCAAGCTGGCCAAGGCCGAGCTGCCCCTGCTGCTGCCCTTGGAGCCTCTCCCCGATTTGGTGGCAGCCCTAGCCCGTCACCGACGTCCCGGCCAGCTTCTTATCGGCTTTGCTGCCCAGAGCGGGGATCCTCTCCCCCCGGCCAAGGAGAAGCTGCAGCAGAAAGGGCTGGACGCCATTGTGGCCAACCCCATCGACCAGCCGGAGAGCGGCTTTGGCAGCAGCCACAACCAAGGCTACTGGATCCCGCGGCAGGGCAACCCGGAACTGCTCCCGTTGGCCACCAAATCGACCCTGGCTCACCGGCTGCTGGATCTGGCCCTGCGCCTAGGCTGACTTGGATAGCCGGCCAAAATCAGGTACCTTTGAGGCTAAGCGCAGAGGGATCCGATGGCGATCATTGTCTTGAGAGCCTGGTATTTGGATTCGGTGTTGTCTGCCTCCCAAGTGCAACAGCGAGCCCCTGACTTGCGCCTAAGCCGTACCGGCCTCCTGAAAACGGCGATGCGAGCCGATTTCCTCGACGATGTGGAGCAGGTGAAGGCCTCTGTCTGGTGGCAGCGCTACTTGGAAGGGGAGCTGGTGGAGTTTTACATCGAGGGCAGCGGCGCCTACAGCATCTCCAACCTCGATTTAATCAGCCGCGAGATCTACTTCAATAAGCGGGCTGCCCTAAGCATCACGGAGCCGGCCATCTACTTCTGTGGCCAATCAGATTACCCCGACTCCAGCGCCACGCTGCACCAGGCGTTGCAGACGGTGGTGGAGGCCATTAACCGCCATCATCAGCCGGTTCTTCCGCTACAACTGCAGGGATCCCCAGAGACACCCCTCATCGACGCAGCGCTGATTCGCAAGCTCAAGCAGGCGTTGCTGGTGGTGGCCGATGTCACCCCTGTGCAGGTCAATGGCCGGGGGCGGCCTCTGCCCAGCCCACAGGTCTGTCTGGAGCTGGGCTATGCCCTGCAATCGAAGCGCCCCGAGCAACTGCTGCTGGTGCAACTGCCCCGCCACGGCATCGAGGGATCCTTTCCCTTTGAGGTGGAAGGCAGCAGCTTTTTGAAAATCGGCGATCCGCAGCACCTGGTGGATCAACTGGGAGCCGAGCTCCTCCGCCTGCTGCAGCGCCATCGAGTCATCTCCCTCTAATGGCAGTACCTACTCAAGCCTCCCTGGCAGCAGCTAGACTGTTTTGGAAGGCCGCTGCTGCCGCCGCCACACTTCTGAAACTATCTATCAGCCTCTATTCCCCGGAACTATGACTCTGGCCGATGCAAATTCTCTGGTTTCCTCAGTTCGCCCTGCAGCAGGCTGGCAGAGAGCGCTGAACGGCTTGATGTTCCTGCTGCTGCTGGGGGTTCCCCTCTCGTGGACAGGCCACTTGCAGGGCTGGGATCCCAATCTGGTCTTCCTTTGTGCGGCCTTGGCGGTGGTGGCCTTGGCGAAGTTTATGGGTCAAGCCACCGAGGAGATCGCTGCCTTGACCGGGCCGACGATCGGGGGACTGATCAACGCCACCTTTGGCAACGCCACCGAGCTAATCATTGGCCTGGTGGCGCTGCAGGCGGGACTGGTGGAGGTGGTGAAAGCCTCCATCACCGGCTCGATCATCAGCAACCTGCTGCTGGTGGCCGGGCTGGCCATGTTTTTGGGCGGCATTAAGTTTCGCGAGCAGAGCTTTCGGCCCGAAGTGGCGCGTATGAACGCCTCGGTAATGAACCTGGCGGTGGTGGCCCTGATCTTGCCCAGCGTGGTCACCTATGCCGACGCCAACTTGGGCGCGCTCTCCATCCAAGAGCTCTCTACAGCGGTGGCTTTGGTGCTGATCGGGGTTTATGGCCTTACCTTGCTGTTTTCCCTCAAAACCCACAGCTACCTTTACACCATTCACGAGGCAGAGGCGGCAGAACATGAAGCCGCTGCCCGTCTCGCCCCCAATCCGGTTTTGCAGGCAGAGGGATCCATTCCCCAAGTGTTGACGGCCCCGCCCGAGCGGGCCGGTTTGGGGTTTTGGCTGTTGGCCCTCTTGGGGTTGACGGTGTTGGTGGCGCTGGAGTCGGAACTGTTGGTGAGCACCCTGGAGCATACTCTGGAGCACTTGCACATTACCTCGCTGTTCATGGGGGTGATTTTGCTGCCGATCATCGGCAATGCGGCCGAACATGCGACGGCAATCACGGTGGCCATGAAAGACAAGATGGATCTCTCCTTCTCAGTATCTCTGGGCTCGACGATGCAAATTGCCCTGTTCGTGGCGCCTCTGTTGGTGCTGGCCGGGAACGTGCTGGGCCAGCCGATGAACTTTAACTTCGGCACAGTGGAGCTGGTGGCCATTGCCGTCTCGGTGTTGCTGGTCAACTCCGTCAGCAGCGACGGTCGCTCCAACTGGCTGGAGGGGCTGTTGCTCTTGGCCACCTATGCCATTCTCGGCATTGCTTTTTTCTTTTTGGAGTGAGGTTGTTCAAGTACTCCACACCGCGGACGCAAACGATTCATGTTGCGCCAGCTGCGACCGGTAGATAAGTCGGGGAAAATGGGATCCCTGCTGTGGCCGCTCCTTTTCGGCGCGTCCCTCGCCCTATCTCCGGCCATCGGGCCTGCCTGGGGGCAGGAAACTTCTCAAAACCACGGCACCGCCTCCAACGTGCCTTTGCTCAGCCGCTTGGATGCTCTGGAAGAGCTGCGGCAAGCGCTCAGCCTGCCCACCGCTTCCATCCAAACGGAGGCCGTGACACTGGATGGGCGGCGGCTGTTCTTGGTCGCCGCGCCACAGGGGGATCCCGGCAGCCTGCCGCCGGTGTCGCAGCGGGCCCGCTCCATTCCCAACAGCGCCATTCGGGTGGTGGAGAACCTCTCCAACGGCTGGTCGCGGGTGGATCTGGGGATCGTGATCGCCTACGAAAACGACCTGGAACAGGCCATCCGCATTACCGAGCAGGTGGCTCTACAGATGTATCGGGAGCCGGCCTGGCGGGACAAGATCCGCGAGCCCCCCAAGATGCACGGCGTCGATGACCTGGGGGAGCGGGGGATTACATTGCGCATCTGGATCAAGGTGCAACCGCTGCAGCAGTGGCGGGTGACGCGGGAATACCGCCGTCGCCTCAAGCATGCCTTCGACCAAGCCGGGATCCAGATCCCGTTTCCGCAACAAGCCCTCTGGTTCCGCAGCCCACTGGAGATGCGCATCCAGGGCCTCAGCCCGGAAGAAACCCACCGCCTTTTGCACCCAATGGAGTCACGGCTGAGCAACCCCGATCCCATTTCTGAGGAGCGAGCCGACCAACTTCCTCCCTAGCTGGCCATCGCAGCTCCAAGGGGGCCAGGCGGCTACTCGTCGCCGATGATTTCCGGCTCGGTCAGCTCATCGGACATTTCGATGATGGCGCGGCGAATGGGCTTCATCCAGCCCTCTTCCACATCGTTGGGGTCATCGTAGCGGCGACGCTTGGCCCGATTGGCCACCTGCACTGTGATGCGATAGCGGTTTTTGGAAGCGTTAATTAACGCCTCTACCCGACGCATCAGCTCGTCGTTGTCGATGCCCAAGTGAGGGTTACGCAAGGTCATGGTCGGCGTCTTGTTACCAGGTAGCCTTTTATCTTAGCAAACCTCTCGCAGCTCATAAGGGCGTCAGCCCGGCCCAGGGCGAGGGATCCCCGATCAAAACCAACGCCCCGCCGACTTGCGCACTGCAATCAAGCTGCTGCTGGTGCCCAGAAAAACCCCCATCCCCAGCAACAGCAGCGGCAGAAACCAAAACTCCGCCTGGCCGGGATCGGCCTGCATCACCTTGAGGAAGGGCAGCGCAATCAACTGCTCCAGCGCCTCCTGCAGTAACTGTTGGGATCCCAGAACCAAG
>NZ_JANSHG010000116.1:0-8440 GCF_047461555.1 Synechococcus sp. WC101 | reverse complement strand
AGAACAGGCGGATCCCTCAAGGGGTTTGGATGATCTGCTCCAGCACCCGTCGTTTGGCTTTGGGGTCGATGCCCAGCAGGCGCACATACTCGCCGCGATGCTCCTCCAGGCAGGCTTCCAGAGCCGCCACCACCTGGGGCAGCTGGGTGGCCTCGATAGGGCTGCAGCTCTGCCAAGAGGAGGTGCGAAAACGCCGCTTGTCCGCATGTTCGGTGCCGATGCGGTAGCCCTGGCTGAGCAATTGCTGCACCTGTGCCACCACCTCGCTGCTGAGTCGGGTGCTGGCAGGAACGGTGGAAACAGGAGTAGCCGCCGGGGATCCCTGGGCTGCAGGGGCAGGCGACTTGCCGCCGGGGGTTTGAATGACGCGCTCGTAAACCCGCTTTTTCCCCTTGGGATCGATCCCCAACAGGCGCACGTAGTGGCCTTGGTGCTCCGCCAAAGCAGCCGTCAGCTCGGCCAACACCTCCGGCCCGCGGCTGGCGCGAATGGTCGGCCCGGTCTGCCAAGAGGAGGTTTTGAAGCGGCGCTCGTCAGCATATTCGTAGCCGATGCGATAGCCCTGGGCCAGCAGCCGATGTACCTCTTCCTGTAACTCCAGGTCGAGGCCAGCAGCGCTCCCTCCCAGCTTGCCCCCCTCTGCGGGCGAGGCTGTCCCGCCGCTGCTGCTCATCTGGGGCGTTTGAATCACCTTCTCCAGCACCCGCCGTTTGGCCTTGGGATCGATTCCCAGCAGGCGCACATACTCTCCCGTATGTTCGGCCAAGGCCGCCTGCACAGCCGCCACGATCTCTTGGGCCGAGCCGCTCCAATTGCCCAAAGTCTGCCAGGAAGAGGTGCGGTAGCGGCGGACATCGGCCACCTCCAGGCCGACGCGATACCCCTGCGCCAATAGCGCCCGGATCTCCTCCTCCAAGCTGGCGTCAGGGCGCGGATTGGCTGCGCCGGAACCTGGGGCCGTAACCGAGACGTGGCTGGGGGATCCAGAAACGGTCGCCGGCCCCTCCGGGGTTTGGATGATCTGCTCCAACACCCGTCGTTTCGCCTTGGGGTCGATCCCCAACAGGCGCACGTATTCGCCGCGGTGCTCCGCCAAAATAGCCCCCAGCGATTGCATGACCTCGGCCTCGCGGGTGCTGGTGATCGGGCTTTCGCTCTGCCAGGAAGAGGTACGGAAGCGGCGGGCATCGGCATATTCCAGCCCTACCCGATAGCCTTGGGCCAACAGGGCGCGAACTTGCTCCACCACCTCCGGCTTGAGAAGGGATCCGCCGCCGTTCCGGCCGTCGGCGCCAGAGGAGGAATGAGTCATGGATGCCGTCTCCGTAGCCGTTGGGTTAGAGGTGCGCGACCGCAGAAGTTCGTTGCGAATGGGAGCAATACAGACCAGGTTTTCGCTGCAGTGATAGCCTTCCAGCAGAGCCTGGTTGATGCCGATCACATGTTGGGCAAACTTGGCATCGCTATCTTGCACATCGGGCAGCCGATCCGCCTCAGCTTGCGTGGTGATGATGGAGCCGGAGGGCACATACTTGCCCGGCGGGATCTCCACATCCTGGATCAAGCAGTGCAACATGACGATGCAGCCATCCCCCACCCGCGCGTTGAACACCGTGGAGCGGAAGCCGATAAAGCAGTTGTTGCCCACATAGGCTGGCCCGTGGATCAAGGCCATGTGGGCAATGGAGGTGTTCTTGCCAATCCACACGGAGTAGGGTTGGCCATCTTCCCCAATGACCCGCCCTTGCTCCAGGCCGTGGATTACCACCCCATCCTGGACGTTGGAGCCGTCGCCAATGTAGAAGGGAGAGCCCTCATCCGCACGGATGGAAGTTCCTGGGGCAATCAGCACCTGGGCGCCCACGCGCACATCCCCGATGAGATTGGAAAAGGAATGCACGTAGGCAGAGGGATGGATGGTCGGCTCCGCCAGGCGGCGAGACCAGGGCGTTGGCGGCGCAGCATAGGTGTGAGCAGGCATAACCGTGAGCCTCTAGAACACGTCAGAGAGAGGAAGGAGGGATCCCAGCTAGCGTTGGTCGCGCTTGTTGTAGAGGGAGCGACCGCCGATGCTGACGGTATCGATGATCGCCATCACCACTGCATCCAGCGGACGGGTTTCGTTTCCCTGCGGCTGGCGAGCTGCGCTGCCCTGGCTGACCAGCACCCACTCCTCGGCGCCGGCCCCCACCGGATCGGCAGCTACAGCGTAGTCGGGCTGCGGTCGGCCCTCGAGATCGACATACTGCACCACCAGAAACTTCACGCCTGTCAGGCTGGGATCCTTCTGGGTGCTGGTAACAGTGCCCCGCACAATCGCGATACGCATCTAGGGACGGGTGAAGGGACGGATGGCGTTGACCCCTTCGCGGAACTGAGCCACATCCTCGGTGTAGCGAATGGGCAACACGTACTCTAGGTTTTCGTGGGGACGGGCGATGATGTGCCAGGAGAGCAACTGGCCGCCATTGACCCGCTTCACCGACTCGATCCCGGCGGCCACCGAGGCCTGCACCTCGGAGACATCGCCCCGTACGATCACGGTGACGCGCCCGCTGCTGATTTTTTCATAACCCACCAGGGTGACGCGCGCGGCCTTTACCATGGCGTCGGCAGCTTCCACCACTGCCGGGAAGCCCAGGGTTTCGATCATTCCGACTGCAATAGCCATAGGGACTCCTTACGCTGAAATTGTGGAGGGGGTTGGAACCTGTCCAGATTTTCTGGATCGGGTCAATTCCAGGCTAAGTGCAACTACTCAGTTAGGTACGAAACTGCTCCACTGCCTCCGTGTAGCGGATGGGCAGCACAAACTCCAGGTTTTCGTGGGGACGGGCGATGATGTGGTGGGAGAGGATCTCGCCCCCACTCACCCGTTTGGCAGACTCCAAGCCAGCGGCCACCGAGGCCTGCACCTCGGAGACATCGCCCCGTACGATCACGGTGACGCGCCCGCTGCCAATTTTTTCGTAACCCACTAGGGTGACGCGCGCGGCCTTTACCATGGCGTCGGCAGCTTCCACTACTGCCGGGAACCCGCGGGTTTCGATCATTCCGACTGCAATAGGCATATCAACTCTCCACTTTTGAACACTCAGTTCCTGAACGTTGCCGAACCCAGCAATAAGGCCAATCGATCTCCAAATTGATCTCGCCTATTGGGTTCGATCCTGCAATTTCCCTCGAACTCATCTAAGAGATCCTCTGCCCAACCCTCAGTGGACAGCTCTTCTCGGCAACACCTACTCCAGCCACCACAGACCTCCCCCTGGAGAGAAGGCCGTGCCCAACCCCCGACCTCAGACTCAATCAGACGGAGGCCAGAAAAGGTTGTGGGAGCCATCCGGGTTAACCACAACTGTCGCTCAGGCGGGCAAAGCTGCCAACTCCAGGCCAAGTCCCCATCTTTCTTGCACAAAATCGATCATACAAAATCGACGAGGACGCCCCAGAGAAGGGATCCCCCGACTCAACAAAATGATATCCCCATTCAATCCTGGACGAAAATCAATATTTTTAATTAGCACGATAGCTTTTTATTAAGAGAGACAAAATTGTTATCAACTCAAAAATAATTCTTGACATCTTTTCAGCTTTTGCCGTTATCGGCGCAGCGAGGGGGGCACTTCCAAGTCATGGGCTTCCATGAGGTCGGGTTGGCTCATCAGATGGGCCGGGGATCCCTGGGCGCAAATCCGGCCTTGATCTAAGAGGATCACCCGATCGCACACTTCCAGGATCAGTTCCAGATCGTGGGAAGCGAGCAGAAAGGTGTGCGTTGCTTGCAACAAAAAGGCGATTAGCCGGCGACGGGCGCGCAGATCCAGGTTGGCAGTCGGCTCATCGTAGAGTACCAACTGCGGCTGCATTGCCAGGATCCCGGCGATCGCGACCATGCGTTTTTCACCGCCGGAGAGATGATGGGGGGGACAGTTGGCCAAATTCAGGGTGCCGGTCATCGCCAGGGTTGCTTGGACCACAGCCGCGACCTCTGTCTCAGAACGTCCCAGGTTGCGCGGCCCAAAGGCTACATCCTCGGCCACCGAGGCGGCAAACAGTTGATCGTCGGGATCCTGAAACACCAGCCCCACCTCAGGGCGAAACTGGCCAGGCTGGAGCGGCTGCCCAAACAAAGTGATCTGGCCGGAACAGGGGGGCAACAGGCCAGCGAGGGCCAGGAACAGGGTGGTTTTGCCGGCGCCATTGGGGCCAATGATTCCTAGGCGCTGCCCGGCCTCAACCCGTAGATCCAGCCCTTGCAGCACCGGCGGACAACCGGGATAGGCGACCCACAACTGTTTGACCTCCACCGCCGGCGCTGTGTTCATGGCAGCAAGCTCATCCCAGGGCTAGCGCTGCTCCCAATGCTTCCAGCGCTTCTGGGTGGCGGCAGGGGTGAGCTGCAGGGTGGGTACGCTGGGGCTGGTCAGGTCGATCTGGAGAATTTCGTCGGGTGTACACTCGCAGTGGCGGCGCAGATCCCGCATTTGGTTGAGGGTTTGAATTTGCAGAGGCAGGCGGTCAGAAATCGGCCCCAGATAGACGTTGCCCAGCTCAGTGTGGAGCGTGATTCCCTCTCCCGACTGCCAATCTACGGTCTCGATCTGGATCTCAGCCTGTTGCAGGGCTTCGAGCAACAAGGCCCATTGCTCGGGCGCGTGGTTCTCCCAGCCCAGCAACTCCAGCTCAGGCCAGGAAAGGGAGGATCCGCTGTGGCGTCGAAAGGGATCGGGGGGCAGCCAATGGCCTTGCCGATCCACCCAGCCTGTCTGGTCGCCCCGACGGGCGCGCGCGACCAGTTGCCGTTCCCGCACTTGGACGATCACCCCCACCGGCAGCAGCCGCCGCTGTACCTGGACGCTTTCGATGGGAGAAGGGCGGGCCGGGGATGCCAGCAAGGCTCTTTCCAACACAGCCGGCTGCACCTGCCAGAGGTTCATTGGATAGGTCAGAGGCAGTTGCTCCCGGATCCAGTCGGGGTCGACCCAGTAGCTGCCCTTTACCTGAATTTGCTCCGGCCGGCGAATTTGCCAGTAGGGCTGCTGCAGGCCCAACACCAGCAGCGTCAGAACGCCCATCGAGCTGGCCAAGCGCCAGGATCCCTGCCAAAAGCGCTTGCGCCGTTGCTGACGCAAAAGTCGCCTGCGTTGCAGAAGTTGGTCGCGCGTGGGAGAAGCCAGAGGTACCATTAGCCCTCCCTCAAGCCAAAGGGGAGCATTCCATGCTCCTATTCAACTCGCGATCTCCTCGACCTGATCCGCCCGCAGCCAAATTGGAGGGGTGGGAACAGCCCCAAACTTAATCTGGAGGTAGTCGTCCTTGATATCCACCACTTCTCCAGGAGTTTCGAAGACGTAGTTGGGAATCAAAGGGTCGCTGGCCTGGGCTTCCAGGCTGCCTTGCAGTTTCTCGCGGATGGCCCGCACCAAAGTGCCTCGCTTAATCGCCATTGCCCCTCCTTCGATAGCCGTTGTATCCTGTGCCGCCAATAAGCCGGGTCCAGCCTACTTGCGCTTCAGGCTGCGGGCCATGTTGCGAAACATGTCCATGTCAGATCCCCCCTGGCGGCGTGAGCCTGCTCCACTGCTGCTGTTTGAGGTGGAAGAGCTTTGCTCAGGGGCTTTGGCCTGTTCTACGGCCAACTTAACTTTGCTTAGGGAAGAAACCTGCTCCACCACCTCCACCTTCTCCGTAGAGCCGAAATCCTGGAAGGTGTGCTTCACGATCCTAGGAGTGCGCATGTATTCGATGTTGCCAAGGGTTTTGGCCTCATCTGGGTCGAGAAAGAAGGTGTTGTCTTTCTTTTTGGCCGGCTGAGCAGCCGTCCCTGATGAAGGTTTGGAATCTGCCTGACCACGAGAGCCGAAAAAGCGCCTGAAGATGCCCACCATTGGTGTCTTGCCTGCAATGCGAAGAAAGTTGAGCCGGATCCCTAGACGTCGGGTCAGCCAGCCGCAGCTAGAAAGGTGACGGCTGAGCCCGGCTATGAAATCATGTTAAGCCAACTCAGGATAACATGCTCCCTGGCTGCAGGACGGCTTTCTCGGCCACATGTTCAACTCTCGGAGGCTCTGCCAGGGGAGGACCTTCGACCCTAGGCAAGTAGTCTGGCCAAGGGCAGCGAGCACATCCTCAGTCACGGCTCTTTAGTAAGTTTGGGGATCCCAATGACTGGCCAATGTACAGTTTTTTTGCTGGAAAATCCGTGTTGGCTCCCTTTTTGAGCTATGGCTTGACTCTTCACAATCAGTATGGGCAAGCAGTGTTAAGCCCGATCCCAGGAGGGGCAAACTATGACCATTCGATCCATCGTTGAAGAAGTCTTGCAAACTCGCCACTTTACCTCAGAACACGAGAGCCTAATCTACCGCCTGTTGTGCGATCGGTGTTTTGACGAGGCCGATTTGAAGGCATTGGCTTACCTGAGCGACGCTATGGTTCAGGGAATTGTTCAGCACTAGCCTCGGGATCCCTAAATAATTACAGGCGGCACTCCGGATGCCCGTCTTACGGAGAGGGCCCAAAAACTTTTGGGATCCCTTCCTCTGCGAAACCCTTTAGGCTCAAGAAGCTTCTGAGATCATCTCCAGAAGTGCGAGCGAAATTACCTGGCAGGCGTTGGGGAGCAAGCGTTACCCCTCTGCCTGCGAGGTGTAATGTATGGCAACCCTGAGCGGACTGCCTAAATTCAAGGCTGTGCCGATGCAGCGAGCCAAGATTTGAATGTTTTGCTTTTGCTCCGCCGATTCTAAAATCCTGGTAGAGGCCTTGCTCGGGCTGGCGATGGACGAATACCGGCTGTTCATCTTAAGCAAGCTCTCAATTTTGTTCAGCGGGTTGATATCTTATACGCGACTTGGAAAGTAATTGGATAACAGCAAAAGAAATACCGCATCGTTCTTTGCTTAAAGACTAGAGCGGCTTGTCCCTCTCCCGCATCGGCGACCCTACGGATTTTGGCCGGCAAGGCACTCCCAGTTTTTCAGAGATGGCCGGTTTTCTCTCCGAGATCCCACGGGCGAAGGATCGCCGCCTTGCGGTGAGAGGCAACGAGAAAGGTAGAGGCTCGAGGCAATCTCGTCGCCCGATCCCTCCCTGTGGCCTTGCCGTCTGGAACAGCCCCTCGCTCTAGCAAGGGAATGGGTGTTCCTGTTCCGCCTTAAGATCCTAAGATAGAAGTTGAACGTCCCTGCTGGACTGGGTGCCTTTCCTTTACAACTTGGAAAGGGGGGGCCCAGCCGCAGAGGCGGGGGCGACGGCCGTTACGTTTTGAGAGGAATCCATGTTGTTCATTTTTAACCTAGCGAAGCGTCTGCAGCGCATCCTCCTCGCTCTCGTAGTCGGGGTGGCTGCGGTAGCTTTCCTGTCCAACCCTGCTGCTGCTGAAACCTACACGGTCAAGATGGGCTCTGACAAGGCCCAGCTCATTTATGATCCCCCCACCCTCACCATCAATCAGGGAGATACTGTTCGGTGGGTCAACAACAAGGTCTATCCTCACAACGTTGTCTTTGACAAGGTACCTGGTGGCGATGCGGCCCTGGCAGCCAAGCTGTCCCACAAGGCCCTGCTCACTGCTCCCAACCAAGTGGTGGAATCGGCCTTTGTCGATGTCCCTCTGGGTGAGTACACCTACTACTGCACTCCCCACCGGGGGGCTGGCATGGTCGGCAAGATCATCGTCAAGGGCTAGGCTGGCGCTCCAATTCCACTTCTCTGGTTGCTTTTTAAGAGGGAGATTCCGGCTCTGGCTTGCTGGCATGGGATCCCTGCCCGTAGCATAGAAAGTAGCCCTCTCGAGAGTGGGAGGGCTTTTTCGCGAATAGACGTTAGACAGGTTCCCCATGACCACCAGTGTTAAAGGCTACCTGCTCCTGGCCGTTTCCTGCATCAGTGCCATTGCCGCTGTGGGTTCGATTTTCGAGTTGGCTTCCGGTGAGCCGGATTTTGGCGTCGGCCCCACCAGCATTATCTTGATCGTCGCTGCTCCCTTGGCGGTTTGGCTGTTTCAATCGGCAGTTGGGGCGGCACGAGCCAGCGGCGCTGCCGGCAAGGGGGGCAAGAAGCGAAAGTAGGCAGGTAGATACGGGAAAACTGGGGGGAAGGGGATGGAGTCAGCGGGTTTGCTGTAAAGAAACTTGTGATTCTATCTCGGCTTCTGCTGGCTGATGAAACTCCGGCAACAGCTTTCGTTCTTGCACCGTTCCAAGGGCTGCTTCTAGCTCTGCCGTGGCTAGAGTACAACTGGAGCCAGATCCGTTCAATACGGTCTCGGTCACCTGTCCTTTTTTGTCGATCCGATATTCCACCTTGATGTACTCGGGCATCTGCACTCCACTCGCTGCTGCTCAACAACTGACTTTCTCCTACCCATTGTAGTTCTCGCTTTTTCCCCGCTCGATCTGGCTGGGCCGTATGGCTTCTGCTCGTCCCCCGTTTC
>NZ_JANSHG010000115.1:0-8455 GCF_047461555.1 Synechococcus sp. WC101 | reverse complement strand
CCCTAAGGGAGAGGGGTTGGGGGTGAGGGAAACTCCCCTCCAGACAGTAGCCTGGCGTACTGGGAGAGGCTTTCTTTGGTGCTGGCCGATATCTGGTATCCCAACTGGTGGCAGGCCCTGGTCTTGGGCATGGTGCAAGGGATCACGGAATTTCTGCCCATCAGCAGCACGGCCCACCTACGAGTGTTTCCGGCTTTGCTGGGCTGGCCAGATGCGGGAGCTTCGTTTGCGGCGGTGATCCAGCTGGGCAGTCTGGGAGCAGTGTTGATCTACTTTGCCTCTGACCTGCGCCAGTTGCTCCTTGGCTCCTGGAGGGCTTGGCAGGAGCGAGACTTCCAGCAGGAGTCTTGGCGGCTGCTCACGGGGATCCTGGTGGGAACGTTGCCGATTGTGGTGGCCGGATGGGCCGTCAAGGCCATTTGGGGATCTCCGCCCCGCCAGTTGTGGGTGATTGCTGCTGCCGCTATTGGCTTGGCCCTGGCTTTGGGCTGGGCGGAACGGGTGGGGAAACGCCGGCGAGGCCTAGACAGCTTGGGCATTTGGGATGGAATCTGGGTGGGGCTGGCCCAGGCCTTGGCTTTGATCCCAGGGGTATCCCGCTCTGGTGTGACGCTGACGGCGGCTCTGTTGCTGGATTTGCAGCGCTCGGCTGCCGCCCGCTACTCCTTTTTGCTGGGGATCCCGGCCCTCTTTTTGGCCGGGGTGGCGGAGTTTATCGCCGAGTTCAGGGCAGAGGCGCTGCTGTCGCAGGGGCTGGGGACGCTCTCGGCCTTTGTCTTCTCCTACGGGTCCATCGACTGGCTAATTCGATTTTTGCAGCGCAGCAGCACCTGGGTGTTCATTGTCTATCGGATTGGTTTTGGCCTGTTCATTTTCCTGGGGCTGGCCCTGGGGTTTTTGCAACCTTAAGTGGGCTTTTGTTGCCGCAGAATCCGCAGCGCTTTCGGCAGGTGCTCCGCCAGGTGGGCCGGATCCACGCCCGTTAGACCCCGTTCCCCCGCCAAATGGATGGCTGCTTGAGCATGCCACCACACCCCCGCACAGGCGCAACTGAGCAGCTCCGCGATCCCCATCGACTGACCCAGTTGAGCCCTTCTGCGCGCCACCAGGCCGCCGATCAGGCCGGTCAGAACATCGCCGCTGCCGCCGCGGGCCAAAGCCGGTGTGCTTTCCGGGTTGACCCAGCATTCCCCCGTAGGAGAGGCGATGACCGTCCGCGCCCCCTTCAAGACCACTACTGCCCCGCTCTGGGCTGCTGCTCTCTGGGCTGCCTCCATGCGATCTGAAAGCGGGAGGTGCGGAAAAAGCCGGCGAAACTCCCCCAGGTGCGGGGTGAGGATGGCTTGGATCCTGTGTTCTGGCAAGCGCTCCACCCCTATTTCCGCCAAGGCGTTGAGGCCATCGGCGTCGATCACCCAAGGGATCCCGGCCCAATCCTGCAGCAGGATCTCCAGCAGCAGACGGCGGGTTTCTCCCACGCCCGGCCCCACCGCCACCGCCTGAAAGGGTTTCTCGGCCAGCAGGGAGGGGATCCCTTCCCAGGCGTGAACCAAGACTTCCGGCAAAGCGCTGTGGACGAGCCCTTTCAATTCTGCCGGCACCGCCAGGGTTACCATGCCCACGCCGCTGGCGCGGGATCCCAGCCCGGCCAACACCGCCGCCCCGGCATAGGTTGTCGATCCCGCCACCAGCAACAGGGATCCCTGGCGGTATTTGTGGGTATCCAAAGGCGGATCGGGGGGGAAATGGGGCCAGGGGTGCAGCAACACCTGGGGAACTTCCACCTCCGGCCAGGCCCAAGGGGGAATGCCGAAATCGAGGCGGCACAGACGTCCCACCCAAGGCAGAGCCGCCTCCTGCCACAGGCCCCGCTTCCAGAGGCCCAGGGCATAGGTGTAGCTGGCGCGGATGCAGCAGCCCCAGATCTCGCCTGTCTGGTCGTTGAGGCCGGAGGGCAGGTCCAGGCTGAGGATGGGAATGCCGCTGCCGTTGGCCCACTCCACCGCCTCCGCCCAGGGATCCCCCAGGGGCCGGTTTAGGCCAATGCCAAAGAGGGCGTCGATGAGCAGGTCGCAGTCGGCCAACGCCTCCACCCGCTCCACAAACTCCGCCCCCAGGGCCCTGAGGTAGCGGGCGTGCTCGGCGGTCAGGGGTTTGAGATCTGGCTTGCCCAGCCACACCTTCACCGACCTTTGGGCCAGCCGCAGCTCTCGTCCGACCACCAAGCCGTCGCCGCCATTGTGCCCTGTCCCGCAGAGGATGCCGATGCGCTGGGCCTGGGGAAAATCCTGTTGCAACTGGGCAAAAGCGGCCAGCCCTACCTTTTCCATCAGGGCGGCCACGGGCATGCCGGCAGCGAAGATCTCCTCCTCAAGGCGCTGCATCTGCGCCGCGCTGACCAGGGCGGTGGCCGGGTCGAACTGGCAGCGGGGATCCCTATCGCCACGCCGCGCTGGTGTTACAGGCGGTATCGCTGGGGGGAGAGGGTTCATGGCTCAGTTGCGCCAATGGCGCTTAGCTCGATTACATTCCCATCCGGATCGCGGACAAACACAGCCGCCCGCCCGGAAGCGCTGGGCTGCACCTCATAGCCTGCCTGCAGCAGGCGGGCTTTCACCGCCTCCAGATCTTCCACTCCCAGCGCCACGTGGGGAAGGCGCCCCCACTTCGCCCTGCTGCCACGACTGGCTTGCTGCCCCTGGTCAAGCGGCTCCTCAGTGACGATCAAGTGAATCTGCGAAGACCCCACCTGGTACCAGGCGCCGGGAAAGTCAAAGGGAAACCGTTCTGCCTTGGGGATCCCGAGCACCGTGCCGTAGAAATGCTCGGCCCTGGCCAGATCGCTGACCCAAAGGGCGGTGTGCAGGTGCTGGTAGGCGGGCTTTGGGGAGGCGGTCATGACATTGCTCCGGGAAAGTGCTTGCATCTGTCGAGGGAAACCATATTTTCTCCAAGAGCCTGCTCCGCCTGTGCGCTAAGTTGGAGCTAGGGCAGCGGCGAGGAACGTACCTTTGTCCTATCTTGGTTCTTACCCAGGAGTTGGTCTATGGGATCCCGCACCAAGTTTTTCGGCACCGTCTTGGCCATGCTGGCTGTCAACAGCATCTATATGCAGTTGCAGCAGCTGGCCCTGCGGCTGGAAGAAGAGGTGAACCCGGCTCCCTCAGAGCAGGCTGCTCCAGAGCCTCAGAGCAACGCGCAGCCACCGGATCTCTGGGGACATCTGGCCTAAGTTTTCCGGGGATGGCGGTGGGTCGAGGCCAGTGCTGGCTCCACCTCTCCCCTGCAACCCTAGGCTCCGAGCCAAGAGGCAGTTTGCAAAGGGGATCAAACTCCGTACCATAGAGGAGCGAGCTCCCCTATTTTGCGGTTTACAACTTGGATACTCACCATGACTCAGCCGTCAGCAGCTTCTGGGCAAAAGCCGATCGTCGTCGCCCCCTCCATCCTTTCAGCCGATTTTAGCCGCTTGAGGGAAGAAGTGCGGGCGGTGGACGAGGCAGGGGCCGACTGGATCCACGTGGATGTGATGGATGGCCGCTTTGTGCCCAACATCACCATCGGCCCGCTGGTGGTAGAAGCCCTGCGCCCGGTTACGGCCAAGCCCCTGGACGTGCACCTGATGATCGTGGAGCCGGAGAAGTATGTGGCCGACTTTGCCAAGGCGGGGGCCGATATCATCTCCGTTCACGCCGAGTCCAGCTCCACCATTCACCTGCACCGCACCCTCGGCCAAATCAAGGATCTGGGCAAGCAAGCAGGCGTGGTGCTCAACCCCGCCAGCCCCCTGGAGCTGATCCAGTACGTGCTGGATCTGGTGGATCTGGTGTTGATCATGAGTGTCAACCCTGGCTTTGGCGGGCAGAGCTTCATCCCGGCGGTGGTGCCCAAGATTCGCCAGTTGCGAGCCCTGTGCGACGAGCGCGGCTTGGATCCCTGGATTGAAGTAGATGGCGGCATCAAGGCCAGCAACGCCTGGCAGGTGATCGAGGCGGGGGCCAACGCCATCGTGGCTGGCTCAGCCGTGTTCAAGGCCAAGGACTACGGGGAAGCCATTCGTGCCATTCGCCACAGCCGCCGCCCCGAGCTGGTAACGGTTTGATTTGAGCTGATCTGGGAAAACCCTGCCCTTGGACTCCTCTCAGGCCAAGGCGCAAAAGAGAGGGGAGAAGGCCTGGCGCTCCTCACCCTCAGCCCATTGGGAAGGGCCACGGCTCAGCGGCAGGGATCCCTTCTGGTGGGAGGATGGGCTCGAAATTCTAGCGCAGAGCGTTGGTCTTCTTCTGGGCAGCCAAAGGCACGGTACCGTCCTCACCGGCGGCCTGGACTAGGCAATGGGGAGGTGTGGAAGGAGGCGTGATGGGCTGGGGCGAAGTGGGGCTGAAAAAGGTCTGGCAGAAGGGCAGGCGGCTGTTGCGCTGAATGGTGGCAAGGTAAGGGGGAGGGACAGTGCCCCAGTAGGCGCCCAGCACCTGCTGGTCCGGATCCTCCGGCAGCACCTGGTAGTACACCATCAGGCGATTATCGGGGAACCAGGCGCGAACAAGCCTTTGCAGTTGCCTTAAATTGAAGCCCGGCTCTTCTGGATTGTCAATTAGGTGCATCCCCGCCAGCCGCCCGCCCATGAAGTAGGCCTCCACATAAAACCCACGGGCATAGAGGGGGGGCTCTAAGGGATCCCGCGACGAAGGGGCATCCGGCAGGTAAAGGGCCTCACCGCCCGGGCGCAGTTGCCAGCGGCTCCAGCGGGGATCCTCCCGGTCGCTGGAAATAGTCTCCCAATTGTTGGCGCGGGCGTAGCTCAAGAAGCGCTCCTCCACCATGCCCAAATAGAGCATTTCCATCTGCAGGGGCAGCCGGGCACTTGTTTGCAATAGGGGCAAAGTTCGCACTTCTCCCTGCTTGAGCACCAAAACCTCTGCCAAGGCAGGGCGCGGTTCCCACGCCAGCAACGCCGCCAGGATTCCTGCTCCGAGGGCTCTGCCAAGGCCGGCCAGACCTAGCCGTGCCGAGGCCCGCAGCAACAGGAAAAGCAGTTTGACAAGGGGCAGTTTAAACCGAGGCCGTGCCCCGCCCCACATGGCAACGGAAGCAGGGACATAAGATGAGATCACGGGGAAATTCGAAGAGCTGGGAAGACGATAGAGACTATGGATGTTCTATTCTAGCCACAGCGCTAAGGTTCTTTGAAAATTTTAATCTGCTGCCCTGGGTGAACTTTCTTGCCGGCGGATGGATCAAAACCGGTCTCCAAATGGGCGCGACTGTCGAGAACCTCCCTCCCCCTCCTCGACTGCAAGGCCGGGGCTTGTCGTCATCGCTGGCCCCACGGCCACCGGCAAGTCGCGCCAGGCGCTGCTGTTGGCCCAGCGGCTGGGATCCCCCCTGTTGAACGCCGACTCTCGTCAGGTGTACCGGGAGTTCGACATCGGCACTGCCAAGCCCACTCCCGCCGAGCGGGCCCTCTGGCCCCACGAGTTGATTGACTTTGTGGATCCCCGCCACACCTATACAGTGGCCGAGTTTCAGCAGGCGGCCCAGGCGCGCATTGCCGCAGCCCATCGGCAGGGACAGACTCCTATTCTGGTGGGGGGCACAGGGCTCTACATTCAGTCGATCACGGCAGGCTTAGGGATCCCGGCAGTTCCCCCCCAGCCTCAGTTGCGCGCTCAACTGGAGACGTGGCCGCCCGAGATCCGCTACGCCTGGCTGCAGCAGTTGGATCCTGTGGCAGCGGGGCAGATTCACCCTCATGATGAAGTGCGCACCCTGCGGGCTTTGGAGATCATCTACACCACTGGGAAGCCGGCTTCCTACCTGCGGCAGGCCCATCCTCCTGACTACCCCATTTTGCTCTTGGGGTTGCACTGCCCAATGCCCCGTCTGGAACAACGCATTGCCCGGCGCACAGCAGAAATGCTGGCGGCAGGCTGGATTGAGGAGGTAAAAACGCTGCGGCAGCGCTACGGCCCAGACCTGCCCCTCTTGCAGACCTTGGGCTATGCGGAGATCGGCGCTTACCTGGAAGGGCGGATCCCGGCAGCCGAGCTGCAGCCTCTGATTGTGCGGCGCACCCGCCAGTTTGCCAAGCGGCAGATGACCTGGTTTCGGGCCATGCCAGGGATCCAGTGGCTGGACTGCGAGGCCGAGGATCTGCCCGAACAGATCTGGAAGCGGGTTACGGCGTGGATGGCAGCTCAGACCAGCGCCGGAACCACTCCTGCCGTCGCCGCGCGTCCGCCCGCCGATCCGTAAGGATCTCCAACACCCGCACCCCTTGGGCGGGCAAGGGATCCAAAGCCTGGGCCAGCTCTTCCCAGGTCTCTATCCGCTGCTGGGGGATGCCATGGGCCTGGCAGAGGAGGGCAAAATCCACCGCCTGGGGAGTCGCAAAGTAGGGCTCAAAGGGTGGGCCCGCCTCGGCAATGGGCAGCAGCTCGAAGATGCCGCCCCCCTGGTTGTTGATGAGAAGAATGGTCAGGGATCCCTGGAGGCATTGGGCAAGACGCAGGCCGCCGCAGTCGTGCAGAAAGGCCAGATCCCCAGTCAGCAGCACTGTTGGCCGATGGCGGTAGGCCACCCCAAAGGCAGTCGAGAGGATGCCGTCGATGCCGTTGGTGCCGCGGTTAAAGTAAGGCCGGATATGGCGGTCGTTGGGTGGCCAAAACCACTCCACATCCCGCACCGGCGTGCTGTTGGCAATAAATAGCGGCGTCTCCGGCGGCAGGTGGTGGGCCAGCCACCAGGCAAGCTTGCCCTCAAACCACTCCGGCAGGTCAGCCAGCAGCCGATCCAGCTCAGCCCGAGCTTTGGCTTCCGCCCGCAGCCAGGTTTGTAGAAAAGCGGTTGCTTTGGCCTTGCCTGCCGGGATCCCTGCCGCCACCTCCTCCACGACAAAGGGCAAGTGGGTGGTGGGGTTGTGGAGGGGATCGGCGTTCTGGGGCCGAGGGTCGAGCAGCCAGGTGCGGGGTCGGGCTTGGGCCAGGGCTTGCCGCAGGGCCTTGCTGGTGGGCAAGGGTCCCAGTTGGATCACCTGCTCTGGCCAAAGAGGAGGTTGCTCTCCCTGGAGGAGAAAATCGTAGGTGGTGATGAGGTAGGGGTTGAGGGAAGCGTAGTTGCGCAAAGGGGAGAGTCCCTCCGCCAACACCGGCCAGCCCAGGGCCAGCGCCAAGCGGGCCACCGCCTCTGCATAACGCTGGGGGTCTGCCGGTTGGGCCGGCCCTGCCAAGATCACCCCCCGCTCACAGCCACACCACTCCTGCCAAAAGGAAGCTGTTGACGCGAATGCAGAACCGCCAGCCGGGGTGACCAGGCCAGATGGGGAGATAACCCCGCGGAAAAAGGTTTTCTCAAACTCCGGATCTTCCTGCAAATGAACCAGCGGCGCCGTGCTGCCATCGGCAACGGGAGCTAGGGGATCCCGCAAAGGCACGTTGAGATGCACCGGACCCGGGAAAGGGTAGAGAGCACGCTCCCAGGCGTGGATGATCATTTGGCGCAGGTAGGCCAGAGCTTCCAGGTCGGCGCTGGGCAGGGCCAGCTCCGCCTGCCAGTTGGGGTAGTGGCCGTAGAGCTTCACCTGGTCAATGGTCTGCCCGGCGCGGCAGTGGCGCAGCTCCGGCGGCCGATCCGCCGTCAACACCAAAAGGGGCCAACCACTTTCTGCCGCCTCGATGAGAGCAGGGAAAAAATGGGCGCCGGCGCTGCCGGAAGTACACACCAGAGGGATGGGCTGCCGAGTTTGCTGGGCCAAGCCGAGGGCAAAAAAGGCCGCCGACCGCTCGTCCACCGCTGGAATGGCCTCGATCTCAGGGTGCTGGGCTAGGGCATAGGTGAGGGGGGCAGAACGGGATCCTGGACAGACCACGGCCACCCGACAACCCAGCCGGCTCAAGGTCTCGGCCAAAATGGATCCCCAGAGGGTGTTGAGGTTGCGCCAGTCCAGCCGTTGAAGGGAGTTTGCGCCAGTCACTCCAGCTATCCCAGCCAGCGGGGAGATCGAGCAAGTTGGGTAGGAAGCCCAAAATAGGCACATCCTAGTAATCTATAGCCATCCCCAATCGCAGGGGAACCACTTGCTTTGGCCTTCCTTCGCCTTTCCTCTCTTTTTGGGAGGGGAGCTGTGGGCCGGGGAGGCGCCCGGGAAACTGCCTCAAGTCGGTTGGTCGCGCCGCAACTCCAGATTTCCTGGCGGGGGCAAGGGTTGGCCAGGCCTCTCCGATGGGGGAATAATGTTCATGAGAACGCCCCTTATCGACCTTCGCTGCACCCAATAGGAGCACCCATGGCCAGAAAACCCGATGGATACCTTGTCCACATCATGCTCGAAGGTGGACAAACCATGCAGGTACGGGTCAAGGAAGCTAGAGAATACACAGAGCTGATCAACCAACTGATGGTGGGTGGGGACGAGTTCATCACATTGCCCAAGCAAATGGACAACGAGTACATGATC
>NZ_JANSHG010000114.1:0-8460 GCF_047461555.1 Synechococcus sp. WC101 | reverse complement strand
GAGCGCGCTCATAGTTTTCTATCTTGTCTCGCAAGTTACGCACTATGCTCTCAATGTTATCTGGGCTAATATCAAGGTTTGCTGTAGCGGGGTGAACGACTTTTCCGTGCTTCCTCCAAAGCTGGATGTTATTTGCATTGGTGATAATTCCCCATTTTGCAGATTTGCAGTTCTTGGCAAGCAAGTAACTTTCTATCTGACAAACTGCATCTCTATAGTAAGATCCTTCTCTGAGATTAACTGCTCTAGATTTTGCCTCCAAAAGCAAGTAGGGATTCTTCGGGGATCTCAAGAAAATATCTTCAGGATCTCCGTTCTTTCTTGCTGCGAGATCGACCTGGCCGCAACCTGTCTCGAATTCTTCTCTAATTTCCGACTCGTCAAAGCCAAGCGCCTGCAGGAGAGGAACAGCAAAGCGTTGGACAACAATTCGCTCTACCCTCTCGGTGGGAGATATACTCTCAAGCTTCTCTCGGAGATAGCTAGCCTCAGTCATAGGAAAAAATAAGGTGGACAATGCTGACCAAGCTAAAAGCTCGCCCTCAGCCTAGCAATTGCTTTGCCCTCTCTGCCAGCGCCTGAGCTGTCAGGCCGTTGTAGTCCATGAGTTCCGTAGGGGTGGCGGTGGTTTCGCCACGTTTCCAGGCAAAAAGGTCGCGCGGGCCGGTGTAGCGCAACAACAGGGGCTCCAACATCAGGCTGGAGCCGCCGGTCACGCCGATAAGGGCTTCCCCGGCAAACCAGGCGGCAAACTCCTGGTCAGACATGAACTCCCCATCGGGTTGGGCACAGGTAGACCAGGCTATATCGCCGGGGCGATAGAGACGGCGGGGGTTGACCACGGAAACAATTTTGCTGCCGATCCCCTGGGCTTGGAGCTGCTCAGCCGCGGCAAACACCGGCAGGAGGATCATATCCCCCACCACGGCAAAGACCACTGTGCGGGATCCGGGCACTTCCTGCAGCACGGTGCAGCCCTGCTCTACTGCTTGGCGAGCCTGTTCCAGGGTGGTGCGGATGGGCAGGGGGGTTTTGCTGGCAAAGATCGGGATCCCTTTGTTGTAGGTAGACAAGGCCCACTCGTAGGCGGCTTGGGCGCAGTTGGCGTCGGGGGGAAAGAGGGGGAAGATGTTGCCGTTGCGCATCATGGCCGCCAGGTAGGCTTCAATTTCCGGGCGTTGGTGGGTCCAGCCGTTGCGGCCTTGTTCCAGGGCTCCGGCGGTGTAGAGAGCAATGGCGGAAGGGGTGGGGCGGCGCAGCTCGGCCATCGCCTGGGTCACCGTCTGCCAGATGGGCAGGCCGTTGACGGCAAAGGATTCGTAAGAACACCACAGGGAGCGCCCGCCAAAGAGCGCCAGGCCTGCCGTCAGGCCGGCACAAGCATCTTCGCTAAGGGGTTCGTAGACCTGCCCTTGGGGCTGTTGGTTGTAGAGGGGATCCGCCGTGGGGTGGATCACTTTCAGGCCCTGGTTGACATTGGCAAGGCCAGAGGCCTCATTGCCGTCAGCGTTGGCCACCAGAAAGTCGGGGTCTTTCTGCCCCACCTGTAGCACCAGGGCGCCGATGGCAGTGGTGGAAACCTGCTTATCGCCGAGGGAGAACTCGGTTAAGTTGAGGGATCCCAAGGGCGGCAGAGGGCGGACGAATTCGGTTACCACCACCTTGGCTGCCGGCCCGCCAGCAGCCCGTTCACAATTTTGGCGCACCAGAGCCCAAGCGGCTGGGTGCAGGGCCCGTGCCTCCAGAGCGGCCACGATGTCGGGGTGATCCAAGGTGTGGTGGGCGTAGAGGTTGTGGGATTTGGATCCCTTGGCGTGCACGCCTGCCCCCTTCAGTTGCTTGAGGATGAAAACCGTCAGGTGGCCGCCTAGAGCGCACTGGATGGCCCGTTCCATCTCTACCAGCACTCTTTGGACAAAGGCCAAGCGGGCTTCCAGGGAAAATTGGGTGCTATCCACGTAGGGGCCAGGCTGTTGGGCATCGTCGAAGTCTTTGGCATCCACCAGCACCACTTCCTCAAAGCCGTTGCCCCGCCAGTACTCGGCCATCTGAGCGTTGGTGAAGGTAGAGATCATGCTGTGGTGCTCTTGGCTGTAGCCGTTCCAGACCAGCACCGGCAGGAAGTTGGTGCGCTGCGGGAAGGCGGTGTGAAAGTGGATCATGGAGCTCATCACGTAGGGCTCCCCCAGGCCCCCATCGCCGATGGTGACGGGGAAGAGACGGTCTGGGTAAAGCAGAGCGGCGGCCATAGCAAAGTGCTGCCCCTGCCCCAGCGGCCCTGCTGGCGCCCGCAGGCCGGGGATGTAGCCCGACAGGTGCCCCAGCAGCCCTTCTCGTTCCCGAAAGCGGGCCTGCAAGTCGGCGACGGTGTGGATGCCCATTTCTGATAGGGATCCATCCAAGAACATGGCGGCATAGAATCCGGGCGCGTGGTGGCCCACTTCGGTAGGGATGTTCTTTTGGCCCAAGTACACCAAAGCGGCGTAGGCTTCCGCTTGGCTGGCAAAGCCGCCCGGGTGGCCCGAGGCTTTGCTGGCGGTCATCTGCAGCGTGAGATAGCGCAGCGCATCGGCATAGAGCAGGGTTTGGTAGGCGGCCATGCGACTGCCCGGATCCCGCAGCTTGCCGGTGGCAGCATCCACTGCAGGCTCCTGACCCAGGCGGTCGAATTCCGGCCAGGGATCGCCAAAGTAGCGGATCCCTTCGCAAAAGGCGGGGATTTGGGCGGTTGCCTCCTGAGCCAGCGTCATGGTCGAGCCTCACTCTTTGTCGGGTTACTCCTCACTTTAAACCTAATAGAGCCTCTTGGATGTTCTAAGCAGAACTCGTCTAACTGAGGCTACCCCTCTCGGCCCCCAAGTTGGTCAAGCGGTGGGTGGTGCGGCCCAACAGGCTGTTGGCAAGCTTTCGTCATCGATGACAGACGATCTGGACAAGTAAATCAAAAGGGTAGCCAAGATCCATCCTAGGGCAGAGGTTCGGTCGCGATGGCCCGTCCTCACCCTTACCTACAATATCTAGTGTCTCAAACCCTTTAATCACCTATTTTTCCACAATATACAGATGAAAATCTGCTGGCTATTGACCAGTTTCCCTTGTCCTTTACCTGGGAGGGATCGGTGCCCCTTTTTGGAAAGCTGTGGTACATTCGAGGGAGGCCAGAACTGAGCCTTTCCGAGAAGCAGGCTAGAGGCTTTTTGGAGCAAAGCAAAGGGCTGTACTGCAATGGCTTAAGTTTGTAGGGCTGTTGACTTTTTCTCGTCTTGATTGCCTGAGGTTCTCTGGTTTTGTTTGCCCAAGTCTTAGACTTGTGGGGGGTTGCTATTTTCTAGAGGATTTGCGATGGTTGCTAGCTGTTGTTGAGCATTACTTCTAATTGCTTCTTGCCTGTTGTCGATCCGCTTGCTCCCCAAGACCGACTGCTCCATGACAGACACTCGTCCTTGTGCCCCCTGTATCGTAGATAGCGGAATTTTGGTTAATAAGCGGGATATTTACCGTCTTCTGGCGGATCTGGGGCGGGTTCGCTACTTCGATATTGTCGATGGTCGGGTACGAAAGCAGGGGGAGGGCTATGTGATGGAGGTGTTTCAGGATGCAACGGCGGCTACCTTGGTGGCCAATCGCAGCCTTTATCTCAACCTAAACAGCTTTGACTACGCCTGCTTGCGGGATCCCTCCCCCTCGGAGGTGGCAGGCCTGGAGGGGGAACGGCCCAGTGTGGTGATCGATCTGGTTCAAGAGAGCCGCATCTTGCGTTTGGTGCCTTTGTCGGATCCGCTATCGGATCCTGCGCAGTTGTGGGCGGACACTCAGGCGTTGCGGGCGGCAGCAGCGGACGCTTTGGGGGCGGGTTGGAGCCTAGAAGAGGAAGACGGTTCTTCCGACCTGCTGGATTGAAAGGGCTCAAAAAAACGTGCCGCCAGGCCCATCTTCGCTCACTCTTGAGGTGACTGTTATTATTCACACTCCCACTGCCTAAAGGCAGGGGATTCTTACGCAGTCCAGGAACGGACTCGCAAGGGGGCTGTCAAGACGCTTCTAGACAGTTCCTTGGGGCAAAGCCCCAAAGTTCTGCCTACTTAGCAAGTTAGCTGAGACATCTCCTGGGCGCTTGCCCCTACTCGGGTTTTTCACCGTTTTGGGTGCTTGCCTAGGAAGGGCACGCCTCATCAACAATCACACCATTGGCGAGCAACTTGCTTACGGGCTTTTCCTCGCCGCACTAAAATACGGGGCTACCAAGCTATCCTTGCTGTGTCATTCAGGCCCCAGTTTTTGTTCATGAGGATCCACAGAGGTTTCCCCAGCCTCCTAGACATCGCCCATTGAGAATGGGTATGGGTGGCAGAGCCCAGGGCCAATCCTGCTCGGCAAATGGAGGCAACCGGTATGATCTGTCTGGGCTGTGGGGCTTTTGGGTTGGGAGGCAGTGTGAAGGATTTTCGGAAGCTTGGCGGCAGAACGTGGAGCTTGCGCCCGATCGGATCCCTGGTGGCGATGCTCTTGCTGCTGGCGCTCAAGGCTTGCGGGGGAAGTGGTGGTTCCTCTTCGGTAAGTGTCATTCCTACTCCCATTCCAACCATCGTTCCCACCTCTACTCCAGCTGTCGTCCTCACCCCTACCCCGACTGTTCTGCCTTCGCTGACGCCTACCTCTGTTCCCCAGTTCACGATCGACCTTCGCTTTCCCGACAACAGCCTCACTCCCAGTCAGCAAGCCATTGTCCGCAGCGCGGCCTTGAGATGGCAGCAGATCATTGTCGGGGACCAGCCAGATTTGCCCCCCACCTCTATTCAGGCCGACGCATGCAATCGGGGATTTCCCAGCACGCCGCTCAATTTCCCCATTGACGATCTGTTGGTAGAGGTGAGGGCGAGAGACCTAGGCAACGAGCGGGTTTTGGGGGGGGCGGCTCCTTGCTTTGTGCGGGCCTCGAATGGCTTGCCGTTCTATTCAATTGTGCTCTTCAACAGCCAAAACCTCTCGGCTTTGGAAGAGCGGGGGGATCTGCCCATTACTGCCCTGCACGAGTTGGGCCATGCGCTTGGCTTTTTGCCCAGCGTCTGGGATCCCAAGGGGCTGACGGTAGGGTTGGTGAGGCGGGATCAGCCGACGCCGCCGGGCTATGACCCCCGCTTTATCGGCCCGCGGGCAGTTGACGCTTTTATCACATTGGGGGGGAACGCCCCTTCTGTTCCTTTAGAGAATCAGTTTGGGGAGGGATCCCGCGATGCCCATTGGCGGGAGAGCGTCTTGGGCCGCGAGCTGATGACCAGCCGCCTCGACCAGGGGGTGCCCAACCCCTTGAGCATCCTCACGGTGGGAGCCATGGCGGATATCGGCTACGCGGTGAATCCGGCGGCAGCGGATGGCTTTGAGCTGGGGCGCAGCCGGCGCTTCTCGGAGCCGCTGGAGCTGCAGGAGCTGGAGTTGGCCCTGCCGCTGCGGCGGTTTGATGCCACCGGCAGGCAGGTATGGGATCCCTGAGTCGAAAAAAGCATATCTACCTATAGCCAAGCTGCCCGTTCTTAACAATAATGAATGGCCAGTTGCAGAACTTTACGACATCGGCAAACTCTTATATGGGCATCCTCAAAAAGCTGTTCGGCGGTCTTTTTTCCTTCTTTGGCATTCTCTTCGGCGGCCTCGTGGATTTTGTTACCGGCCCTTTTCGTCCGGCGCCTGCCCAATCCGCTCCAACCCAGTCCTCTAGCCCTGCGGCAACGGCTACGCCTGCCAAGCCCAAGGTGGTGGTTGAGAAGCCGTTTGTGCCCAACGAGATCCCGGCTCCGCGTCCTAACCGTCGCCCTGGGCCGGCTCTGGATCTGTTCCGCGCCATGGCCCAAGAGATCCCGTCGGCGCGGGCCTAGCCTGCCGGGTTTGGGGAGCAGCCCGTAAGATGGAGATGGCGCTGGATTCTGGAGACTGCTCCCTATGTCGGATCTTTCTTTCTCAGAACAAGAACGGCTAAGACAGCTTGAGCTTGAACTGGAGCAGGCAACTGGGGTCTCTGGGGAGCTGAGCTCGTCTCAGGGGAGAAATGCCATTCGCGCTTGGGCTGAGACGTGGGGGCGTCCGCTGCTGACGGTTTTGGCCATTTTGGGCTGTATCCTGCTGGTGGGGCTGATCTTCCGGGTTTTCGGCACCGTTCTCAAGTGGACGGTGGTGGCGGGGCTGGGCTATCTGCTCTACGTTTGGGTGGTGGCGCCGCGGCTGGGCCTTTCCACCGGAGCTAGGCCAAAGGCGGACGACAGGGATCTGGACCGCTTTTGATGGGCAGGGATCCCTGGCGGGCTTATGCCTACCTGGCGGCAGCTATCTTGGGCTGGGCCACGGCGGCCAGCGCCTTTAAGTTTGGCCTGCAACACCTTGCGCCAACGCTTTTGCTAATTTTTTCCGCGTGCAGCTCCTGCCTGATCTTGGGGATGGTTCTGGTGGCTACAGGGCGGGCGCATCTTGTCCGCCAGCAGAAGCGATCCCAGATTGCCTTGTCGGCGCTGCAGGGGCTACTTAACCCGCTTGGCTACTACGGGGTGCTGTTCCAGGCCTATGATCGCCTCTCGGCCCAGGCGGCGCTGGCTTTGAATTACACCTGGCCGCTGCTGCTGGCTCTCTTGGCGGCGCCGCTGTTGGGGGAGCGCCTGCGCGGGCGGCTGCTGCTGGCTTTGGGCATGAGCCTAGTGGGGGCGGTGCTGGTGGCCACGGGGGGATCCTGGGACACCTGGCAGGTGGAGGATCCCTGGGGGGTGGGGCTGGCGGTGGGCAGCGCTGCCATTTGGGCCCTCTACTGGCTGCTCAATGTGCGGGATGGACGGGACGCGGTGCTGAAGCTGTTCATGGGGTTTGTCTTCGGCAGCTTCTACTGCCTGCTGCTCTTGCCGTTTCAGGAGCTGAGGTGGACAATGGCGGGGCTGGCCTGGGCAGCCTACATCGGCTTGGCGGAGATGGGGTTGACTTTTGTGTTTTGGCTGCGGGCCCTGGAGCTGGCCCACGAGCGCGGATCCCTGGCCAATTGGGTCTATGTAACGCCATTCTTGTCGCTGGGGCTGATTGGGGTGCTGTTGCGGGAGCCGATCGCCCCGGGATCGGTGCTGGGCCTGGGACTTATCTTGGCCGGCAACCTCTGGGGATCCCGGCGGGAAAAACCTCAGCCTGTTCTTTCTTAAGGCTATGGCGGTGAATCCCATTCCTCTCTATGTAGCGGCAACGGCCCACGGGTTTGGGCACGTCACCCGGCTGGCGGCGGTGGTGAACACTTTGCGGCGGCAGGATGCGCAGATCCTGCCCATTTGGGTGACGCCGGCCCCCGCCTGGCTGCTGCAGCGCTACGGGGAAGGGGAGTTTGTGCACCGGCCGCGGGGTTTGGATGTGGGGGTGGTGCAGCCGGATGGCTTGCAGGCGGATCTGCCGGCCACGCTGGCTGCTCTCAAGGCGTTTCAAGCGGGGGCTGCCGACCTCATCCGGGAGGAGGCCGAGTTCATTCGCAGCCAGGGGGTGCCGTTGATCCTGGCGGATGTGCCCCCCATCGCCACCGCCATTGCCGAGGCCGCCGGGATCCCCTGCTGGATGGCCAGCAACTTCGGCTGGGATTTTATCTACCAAGACTACGGCCCCCAGTTTCAGCCCTTGGTGGCCTGGATCCGCGAGCTGTACGGGCGCTGCCAGCGGCTGTTTCGCCTGCCCTTTGCCGAGCCTATGGCCGCCTTCCCTCACCAAGAGGCAGTGGGGCTGACGGGGTCGGATCCGCGCTACTCAGGAGAGGAGGTGGCCCGGCGCCTGGGGCTGGAGCGGGAGCGGCCCACGGTTTTGTTAACCTTTGGCGGGCTGGGGTTGCAGGGCTTGCCTTACGAGCGGCTGGCGGATTTTCCCGACTGGCAGTTTCTCACCTTCGACCCAAAGGCTCCTGCTCTGCCCAACTTGCAGATTCTAGACGGCCAGGTGTGGCGGCCGGTGGATGTCATGCCCCTCTGCCGTTGGGTGGTGTCCAAGCCGGGCTATGGCACCTTGGCAGAGGCGCTGCGCTGTGGCACGCCCATGGCCTGTGTCAACCGGTCGGGGTTTGCCGAGTCGCCCCTGTTGGTGGAGGGATTGCGGCGCTACGGATGGCACCGCATCCTCTCGCCGGAAGAGTTCTTTGCGGGATCCTGGGACTTCCTGCGGGATCCCCCCTACCCACCCCAGGCGTCGGAGAAGTTGGATCGGGGGGGCAATGAGGCCATTGCCGGCGCTATTGCGGCCTTCCTGGGGCAGTAGCATAGGGAGCAGCTTCTTGGAGCGGATCCCATGGCCGGCAGCACGACCGAGTCTTTGCGGCAAGTCTACGAGGAACTGCCCTATCCCAACGTGCCCGTTGAGGCCTCAGGGCGCAACGCCATCGGCAGCCTATACCGCTCAAGCTGGACGACGGCCCAATACGCCCGCACCCGCGCCATCCTGCCCAGCGAGGGGATCGCCATC
>NZ_JANSHG010000113.1:0-8481 GCF_047461555.1 Synechococcus sp. WC101 | reverse complement strand
GCTGTTCGTTCCTGGCTGAGCGGCGGCCAGTGGATTGTCTGGGATTGGAAACGACAGCAGCAGGCCGAGGCCTGGGATCCGCCTTTGCCGGGCAGCTTTCTGTCGCTGGTGCCCACCCAGTTGCAGCGGCTGTTGCTCAACGCCCAGCCGGGAGTCTTGGAGAGCCTGCGCCAGTTTCGAGCCATTCTGGTTGGCGGCGGCCCCACCTGGCCCAGTTTGCGGCAACAGGCCCGGCAACTGCACCTGCCCTTGGCCCTCACCTATGGCATGACCGAAAGCGCCTCCCAGGTGTGTACGCTCCTGCCGGAAGCCTTTTTGCAGGGGAGCGATAGCCTGGGGCGGCCCCTGCCCCACGCCACCCTGGAGATCCGCGGCGAAGCAGGGGATCCCTTGCCCGCCCAGACGGCGGGCCACATCCACGTGTGGGCGGAATCCCTGGCGCTGGGCTACTACCCTTTGGCGAGGGAGGCTGATGGCCTGGGCAAGTGGCAACAGCGGGGCTTCACCCCTGGAGATTGGGGCTATCTGGACTCAGACGGCTATCTCTACTGGCTGGGCCGCGCCGACGACCTGATCCTGACCGGCGGGGAAAAGGTGATGGCGGCCGAGGTAGAAGGGGAGATCCGGGCCAGCGGCTGGGTGGAGGATGTGTGCGTGCTCGGCCTGCCCGACGGCGAGTGGGGCCAGCAGGTGGTGGCGGTGGCCGTGCCCAAGGCTGGGATCCCTGCCCTCCCCGTAGAGCTGGAGAGGCACCTAAAGCAACACCTGAGCCAACAACTGAGCCCCTTCAAGCACCCTAAGCAATGGCTATGGTGTGCCGGGATCCCGCGCAACGCCCAGGGCAAAGTCAGCCGCCAACAGCTGCGGCAGTGGGCGGCCCAGCAGTTGAGACTGGCAACGCCAGGCAGCTAGCCGGATCCCTCCCGGATGCCCAGACGGGCCAAGTCTCGCCAGATTTCAAAGGCCAACTCGCGGTTGTGTGGCTCTGTGGCCAAAGCTTTTCTCAAGTAAGCCTCTGCCTGCTGGTAGCGACCCTCGCAGATTAATTAAATGATTGCCGAAGCGCTGATAGGCCAAAGCCAAGATGTGGATGGCTTCCTTGGAGTTGGGAAACCGCTTCAGCAGCGCCTCCGCCAGAGCCACTGCCGTGGGCAACTTACGCTCGCGCCAAGCCGCCTTGACGCGGGCAATCCCTGCCTCAAGGGATTCCCGAGCCGGTGGTTCTGCTGAGATGGAGCCTGACCCAGTGGTGCGTACAACCACGCGCCTTTCCCCCCTCACAGAACTGGGTGGAGAGTGTCGTTGGGCGTCGTAGCGCCGCCGCTCTTCAGGGTTGCTCAGCACTTGGTAGGCCTGGTAGATCTGCTCAAATCGTTCTCGGGATCCCTCTCCTGCCACATCGGGGTGAAACTGCCGCGCCAACCGGCGAAAGGCTCGCTTGATATCTTCGCTGTTCGCTTGGGGAGAGAGGTTCAGGATTGCATAGTAGTCCATGAGCGGCAGCAGAAGAGAGGGTGAGGGGCTGCTGAACCTGGGCGAAGAGTCAGCTCTGGCTCGGAGCTACGCCGATCATGCCATGCCAACCTGGGCTGAACCAAGGGATCCCCTCGGCGCTCATGCAATTTAGATCCAATCTAGTAGAGAATCATTCTCATGTTGAGGCATGGTGCTGCATTGACCATTCTGACTGAGCGCTAAGAGGCATCTCTTCGCACAGCTACCTCAGAGGCAGGGATCCAGTGCTAGACTTTGCCCAAGTTGTAAATTCCAGACTTTGCCTAACTCTACTCCTAACTGTTCTCAAAGTACTTTTAGCTGTCTCTAAGTCCTATTTCTGAGTGACTATGAGCGAAGCACTGCACCGCGCCCTTGCCAATGAAGACCCGCAAGGATTGCTGGCTTACTTGCAGCAAGGGGGAGATGTGAATGCTCCCGATTCGCAGGGGTTCACCCCGCTTCACAAAGCAGTACTCATCGGCAATCTGGAGCTGTTGGACTTGCTTTTGGCTTATGGCGCTTCCGTCGACTCGATGGATTCCACAGGGGCTACGCCGCTCCATTTGGCTGCTGCCAGCGGCCAGGTGGAAGTGGTGGAGCGGCTTCTCAAGGCAGGCAGCGATATCGATCTGCTAGATCGCTATGGATACACTCCTCTCCATCGGGCTGCCCTAACCGATCAGGCAGAAGTTATTGGTCTGCTGATCCAAAAAGGGGCAAAAACCTGTGGCGTTCTCCACTGGGCTACAGCTACGGGTAGGAAAAGCGTTCTCGCCCGCTTGCTCTCCAAGGGGGCACCGGTGGATGCCGTTGATGAGACGGGGCGAACTCCTCTGCACGAGGCGGCCACACAAGGACACTTGGGCATCGCTCGCTTTCTCATTTTGTACGGGGCCGATGTCAACGCGCGCAACCGCTTCGGGGCGACACCCATGCACTGGGCTGCCTGGGAAGGGCATATCCAGATCCTAGAGCTGCTGTTGGAAAATGGGGCCGAATTAAACCCCCGCAATCACGATGGACACACTCCCCTCGCCTATGCCCAGAAACGTCAGCACAGGCTAGCTGCCCAATGGCTGCAAGACCGAGGCGCAACCCTTTAGTTTGGCTTAAGGGATCCCTACTTCTTGGGAGACGGGAGATAGAGTTGGAAGGAATTCCACAGAAAAAGGAGAGAGGATGTTAGATTTCCCCTCTCCGATCTCTTCGTCGCGGTTAGCGTTAACGCCATCTAGATTCTAATCGATAACTCGCATCTGGTTCAATTCCTTTCTCCAGATTTTAATCTTCTTCCAACATCATTTTTTAGAGAACAAAACAAAGACGGAACAGCTAGCTTGTTCCGAAAACATCCGTTTATCTCCTTACTTTCTAGAGGATTGGTAGCCATTCCAAATAGCTCAAGATACTTCCCCAGCGCTTCACGCCGCTTTCGCTTGCTGGCCCGCCGACGCAAGCGCGATCACCCTCGACTGCTACCTCCTACTTCAACACGATGTTGGCGGAAAACCTCCCCCTCTCCCATTAATTGATATTTAGTCTCATTAACTTTGTGGAGAAAAAGGGATCCCTGCCAAGCGCAGGATGGCCAGTTCCGCCGGCGCGGGATCCCTGCTGCGTCCAAGACAAGAGAGGAAGACTGATGGATATGACTCCACCACTCAACCGTGTGACAGTATAGCACTATTGAGATTAAGTTGCAATATATCCCCATGGCACATCGGTTCCTCTTTGATAAAGACTTGCATCAAACCGAGTGAGTCTGGTAGAGTACCTAGCTAAAGTAGTTGGAAAAATTTGCAGCTAGGTCTTCGCAGGTTGCGGAGTGGTGAGCATGACATGGCAACAGGTTCAGGCGGGCGTGTGGTGTCGGCAGTTGGGGCAATTGGCGCCCCAGTGGTGGCTGGGGTGGAGTCCTGAGCAGGGCTTCCGGCTCTATCGCCAAGAGTCCCTACCTTCTCTCTCTGCTTTGCGGATTCGCTGCCAAGAGCGAGATGGCTGGCTGGATGTGTTTTTGGGAGAAGCGGAGCAACATCTCCAGCGGCGGCGCAGTCTCTTAGACGCAACGGCGCGGGTGGCTTTGCACTACTTGCCGGAAGAGCTGGTTCAGATTCGGTCTCTTCCACGTCCTCATGAGCGCATTCCTCTGGAGCTTTGGCAGCGGCTAACCCAGCAACGGAGTTGAGGTCTACCCAAGAATTCTTAAAAAACCATTAAAACCCTTACTGAGCTGCATTCAAAGTCACTTCACCCCGCGGGGATCCGAGGCGACCGGGAAGGCGGAAGTTCTCTTCCCTTCCAGCCTTTCTTGCTCTGGGGAGCGATAGCCCCTCTGCTCTTTTTCTCTCCGCCTGGCCAGGCTTAAGCTGGGAAGGGAAGTGCAGCGGCTGAAGCCATGACCGTTTCTGAGCACCAACCCAAGCCACGCTTTGAGCAGCAAGCCGGTGGGCTGACTGCTCGCCGCCTTTTGAAGGGATCCATCATCGGCGCCGGGCAGGTGGGCATGGCCTGTGCCTACGCGATGCTTATCCAGAACACCCTCGATGAGCTGGTGATCCACGACATCGACCGCGCCAAGCTGGAAGGGGAAGTGATGGATCTGGTGCATGGGATCCCTTTTGTGGAGCCGACGCGGATCTGGGCAGGGGAGCTGGCCGATTGTGCCGGGTCAGACGTGGTGATTGTGACGGCGGGGGCCAAGCAGCGGCCTGGAGAAACCCGTTTGGATTTGGTTCACCGCAACGTCGAGATCTTCAAAAGCTTGATCCCGGCCCTGCTGGAGCATTGCCCCAGCGCCATTTTCCTGGTGGTGAGCAACCCCGTTGACGTCATGACCTATGTTTCCCTGAAGTTAGCGGGGCTGCCGGCGGGGCAGGTGCTGGGGTCGGGAACGGTTTTGGATACGGCTCGCTTTCGCTATCTGTTGGCCCAGAGGCTGGGGGTGGATCCGCGCAGCCTGCACGCCTACATCATCGGCGAACATGGGGATAGCGAGGTGGCCGTCTGGAGCAAGGTGAACATCGCCGGCACGCCGATTGGCCAGCTCTCGCCGGAATGGGATCCCGCCCATTTGGGCGATATCTTCGAGCAGGTGCGCAATGCCGCCTATGAGATCATCCGCCGCAAAGGGGCCACCAGCTATGCCATTGGTCTGGGGGTGGCACAAATTGTCCAGGCCCTGGTACGGGATCAGCGGCGCGTTTTAACCGTGAGCAGCCTCACCCAGGGAGAATATGACCTGCCGGAGGTCTGCCTTAGTTTGCCGAGAGTGGTCGGTCGGCAAGGGGTGGAGCGCACGCTGGCCATGTCCCTCACCGAGAGCGAGCGGCAGCAACTGCACCGCTCTGCCCACATCTTGCGGCAAGTCATCGACAGCATCCGGTGGTAGAGCTGGGCTGCCGGATCCCGTTTGTTTTGGATCCACCGTTGGGTTCGCTACGGCTGTGGCTGACGGCAGGAGGTGGTCTGTGGAAGCGGACGTGCAGCGAGCACAGCAGGCCCAACTTGAGAAAGGCTCCTCTGTTCCCCCCTGGACAGGGATCCCGCTGCAGAAGGGTCTCGGCCAGCGACTGCGGCAACACGTCAACCCCCTGCAGGCTCAGTACCAACAGCCTGCTTCCCCACCCCACTGGGAACGGGTGTATCGGCGACTGGGGCAGCCCTTGCATTTGGATATCGGCTCAGGGAGCGGACGCTTTTTGCTGCGCATGGCCCAGGAGCAGCCCGACTGGAACTTTTTGGGGGTAGAGATTCGACAGCCGCTGGTGGAGCGGGCCAATGCTTGGCGGGACGAGCTGGGGCTGGATAACGTCCATTTTCTGTTTGCCAACATCAACGTCTCCCTGCGGCATCTGTTTGCGCCGGGAGATCTCAGCCGGGTCACCATCCAATTTCCGGATCCCTGGTTTAAAAAGCGCCATCACAAGCGGCGGATCGTCCAACCGCGACTGGTGGCGGATCTGGCCCTGCTGCTGCAACCGGGCAGCCCCGTCTTCCTGCAGTCGGACGTGCGGGAAGTGGCCGAGGAGATGGTCGATCGTTTCCTAGAGCATCCGCAGTTTTGGAATCCCTACCAGGGGCCCATCGATGACAACCCCTTCGGCATTCCCACCGAGCGGGAGTGGCAGTGCCTGCAGTTGGGTCTGCCCATCTACCGTTATTGGCTAGAGCGACGCTGACCCCTTTATCCGGCTGAAGCCAATAGAAGCTAGGATATAACCCGCTGGAGTTGCCTCGGTTGCTGCCATGTCTCCCTCTGAAGCCACGGCCTCTGTCGATCCCTTTTCCGCTTGGCTTTCTGTTCGCCGAGGGATCCTCAACCTGCTGAGCCTATTGGCCCTTTTGATTGTCGGGCTTTCGCTTTCCAGCAGTTGGTTTCAGCCGCCGCCGCAAACGCAGTTGGATCTGTTGCAAACCAATCTCGCCCTGCAGGCTGCCCGCACCCTCGACGATCCCCGCTATCAGGACCTGGCGCGGGCTCTGCTGGGGCAGAACGTTTTCGAGCTGGCCCACAATCGCTACCAGCAGGTGGCCGACAACTACGCCGAACGCCTGCAGCGCCTCAAACGGATGGCACGGCTGGAAAGGGCGACTTCCTCGGCAGGGGGCAAACCCGAATTGGCCAGGGTATCAGATGCGGTGGGGCCGGCCTCAACCCCAGAAGAAGTGGATCCCGTCCTCCTGGCTTCTGTCCAGGATCTGCAGGCGGAGCTGGACGCCCTGCGGCTGCGCCTGGGTCTGCTCTACGTCTACCAGGAGGATCTGGAGGCAGCCCAGCAGCAGTGGCAAGAGGTAGTCGATCCAGAACGTCCCTTGGAGCTGGAATCCGGCCAGAAGAGGGTGGCACAGGTTTTACAAGGGCTGTGGGGAACGCCACGGCGCATCTTGCCAGAGGCCGAGGTGCAAATCCGCAACCACCTGGACGGTTGGTTTGAGGCGGTGGCCCTGCAGCAGCTCTACCAGCTACAACAGCGCGGCGACAGCCTCAATGCCCTTAACCAGCAGCAGGAAAAATTAGCTCTGGCAGCTTTGTTCCGGCTGGCGGTGGTGGGCGGGATCCCCCTGCTGGGGGCGCTGCTGGGGCTGATCCTCCTGTTGGGCTGGCTGGGCTGGAGCTTCTGGCGCCAACGTTCTCTCGTGGGTCCTCCCTGGGAGGTGCCTTGGCCAGGGATCGGGGCGCAGGCGGTCCTGACCGGTTGGTTTTTGGGTTTCATTCTCCTCAATGCGCTGGTGCCTCGCCTTTACACGGTCGGGCTCGGCCTGGGGACGCAGCAGCTCAGCCCTTGGCATCAGGCGGTGGCCCTGTTTCTCACCTACAATGCGGGCGCTCTGCTGGGGGCGGCGCTGTTGTACCGGCTTCTTCGGCTCTATCCCGGTTGGCAGAAGGTGCTGCAGGTGCGGCTGTGGGGCCCTTGGATCCTCTGGGGCCTGGGCGGCTACTGGGCGGCCCTGCCTTTGGTGGTGCTGGCAGCGGCGCTGTCGCAGCTACTGCTGCCGCAGGCGGGGGGCGGCAACCCCATTTTGCCGCTGCTTTTGGAGAGCCACGGCTGGGGGACGCGGTTGCTATTTCTAGCTGTGGTCTCTGTCTGTGCCCCCGTTTTTGAGGAGGTGCTGTTTCGGGGTTTTTGGCTGCCGACGCTGAGCCGTTACCTACCGATGGGGGCTGCCATTGCTCTAAGCGCCTTCACCTTTGCCATTGCTCACCTCAACCTTGCCGATTTGCTGCCCTTGACCATGCTGGGGGTAGTGCTGGGGGTGGTGTACAGCCACAGCCGCAACTTGCTAGCCCCCATCCTGCTCCACAGCCTCTGGAACACGGGATCCCTGGTCACGCTGCTGGTGTTGGGGGGCGCTTCCTGAGGGGAGTTTGGCCTACTTTTTCTTGCCGAAGAGGCGGCTCCAGAAGCCGCCGCTATCCTCTTTGCGCGGCGGTGGCACGATTTTCTGGGCCTGGGAGGTCTGACGGCTGGCCGAGGGAACGGGAACCGGCTGTTGGGTGGTGACCTGCTGCAGCCAGCGGCGCACCTCGGCCATCAACTCGGCGTTGGCCGGCTCGAGGCGGCTCGCCTGCAGGAAGTCGGCCTTGGCCATGCCAGCGTTGCCCTGCTTGAGGTGGGCGATACCTCGGTGCAGATAGTAACGGGCCACGTTGGGCTGGGCGCTGATGGCGAAGTTTAAATACTGGATGGCAACCCGGTACTGCTTGCGCTCGATCATGTCCAGCGCCTGCAGGAAGCGGGTCTCAGCGGGGCTAAGTTGCGGGGTTGGGGGCGAAGGAGGGGCGGGCTGGACAGGGGGAGCGGTGGGTGGAGCAGCCGGGATCCCGCCCAAGGTGGTGCGGCTGGGGGAAGGGGTTGGGATCCCCGTCGGGGTGGTGGTTTTGGCAGCAGGGGCGGGGATCCCTTTGTAGCCGGCCTTGAGCAGCAGGTAGGCTAGGTTGAGCTCGCTCAACTGCTCGGTTTTCTCCAGCAGGGTGGCCATAGAGCTGTATTGCTCTTTGGCCAGCTTCTCCACCCGCCGGACATATTCTTCCTGCCAATCGGCGCGCTCGGCCAGGTCTTTGACAGCTTCTCCAGTGGGCCACAGATCGGGGGGTGGCGACTCCAGCAGGCTTTGAACGCGCAGCTTGAGCACAGTCTCATATTCTGACCGCTCTCGCTCCTTGGCCAGCACCTCGTTGGCCGGGCTGACCAGCTTGGCGAAGAGGACGTTGGCCCGCTCTGCCCCTTCCGGATCCCTGACAAAGCGATCCGGGTGCAGAGCCTTGGCCGCCTGCAGGTAGCCGCGCCGAATCCTCTTGGGGTCGGCGGTGAGGGGCACACCCAGGATGGCAAAGTGGTCAGTCTCGTAGCGGGCTAGCCCTCGGGTGAGGCGGGGGACATCAGAGTTGGATCCCATAGTTGCCACTTCTCCAAGATGCGTTGCAAAGTTCCGTTTTCGGTCAGGACTGCGATCGCCCCATCCACGGCTTCCTTCAGGGAAGGA